>JASHQP010000289.1 GCA_030039095.1 Streptosporangiaceae bacterium | reverse complement strand
TAGCCGTAGGGGCCACCGGGCCCGGCCGGCCCGCCGTAGCCGTACGGTCCCTGGCCGTACGGTCCCTGGGCATAGGGCCCGCCGCCGTAGGGCCCGCCGCCGTAGGTTCCCTGGCCGTAGGTTCCCTCGCCGTACGTTTGCTGGCCGTACGTTTGCTGGCCATATGCCGGCTGGCCGTTGGGTCCTTGGCCGTACGTCTGCTGGGCATAGGGGCGTCGGCCGTGGGGCGCGTCGGCGTAGGGCCCAGCGCCGCCAGGGCCGCCAGCACCTTCACCGCCGCTGCCGGCGGGACCGTCAGCGCCGCGACGGTTCGGGTCGCCGGTGCCAGACCCGCGCGAGTACGGCGGCTGCTGTCCTGGTTCACCCGAAACCGGCGGGTCGTAGATGCTCCCCATAGGCGCGGCCCCCTCGTACTTTTTCGGTCCCTGTATCTGCGTTTCCATCGTTGGCCGGGCACCTGTGGGAAAGCTGAAGGCCCTCTCATCGCCTACCTGATCTTTGCTGACAGCCTGAAGGGTGCCTGTACGGCCACTCGCCATTCACTTCGCCCGCCCGGCGTCCGCCGGCCGGGCGGCGGTCCGTGCGCCCTGCTGAGCCGTGCGCCCCGCGCAGCTCCTTGATCACCACCGCTCTTCACGTGATCCAGTCAAGGCGTGACCAATTTGTATCGATTTGCGGTTGAAGCAACCGTGAAGACTGCCCCGGCTGATCTTCAACACGCGAGGTCGACCGCCTGACGCAGACGCGGACCGAGGCCGTCGGCGTGCCGGTGCGGCCAAAGGGGCGGGCCGCCGTTGCCGGCTGCTCACCACCCTGCCGGTGCAACCGGCCAGTCCCGCGCTCTTTTGTGCAAGCTTTGCCGCGCCAAGGGGAAACATCGGCTCCGTTAATGCTGGCCGTGCCGCGGCTAATGAGTTGGCTTTCTGGGTCATGGAATCCCAAAATCATTGCCACATCTCAATAAGTGAGCCGTTCCGGACGAGTAGCGAGGCCGGTAAGGGGATATGGGAACGGCGGGCCCGGGGGAAAAGAAAGTCAGATGGCCACACGAGGGGAATGGCATGCATCGCAAGCTCGATATCCTGTCGGACAAAGGCTACGTAATCCTGCGTGATTGGCAGGGGACGCCCATTGATCCTGCCGAGTGGGAATCGCTCGAGTACATGGACTGGAAAAGCGGTGGCGACACCAATTTCGCGCCGCTGACCTCGGCGACTGGCGAAATGGACTGCCGCGGCTTCTGGGATCATGGCAAGCCCGACAAGGACGGTATCTGGACGAAGAACCGCAAGATCGCTCCCGGCCTGGCCGAATACGTCGAGCAGATTGGCGGCAACTTCGGACGCGTCCGCGTCATCAAGCTCAACCCAAGCGACGAGTCGACGGCGCTTCGTCAGCTGCACCTGGATGACAACAACCGCCTGAATCCCGATGGCGAGTCATGGGTCGTCCGATCCTGGCTCGAGCTGGACGACGCAGCGGGGAAATCGGTCTTCATCCTGCGCGAGGATAAAGACGATCCCTCGACCGAGACGCGCATCCGTCTGCACCCGGGTATGCAGCTGGTCATCGACACTCAGCGCCTCTACCACGTCGTGTGGCACCCAGGCCCGAAGCCGCGTTACTCGCTGATCACCTCGTGGTCCAGCGACGACGTGATCGACGGGTGGATCAGCCGCGAGCGGGAAAGCGAGAGCGATCCGGCCGCGCGCAAGATGGCCGCGGCGCGGCCGTAACGGCGCTCGCACAGGCGGCGTCTCAACGCCAGCGGGCGCGGGCCCCGGGTGCAGCTGCACCCGGGGCCCCATCGCGTGAAATTGTCAGTCCCGTGCGGCAGGCTTAGCTCATGAGCCTTCCGTTTCCAGAACCCACCGATCCGGCGTCATCACGGGCCGAAGTCTTCCTGCGCTATCTCGACTTCTTCCGTGACCGGCTTGTCGACAAGGTGAGCGGTCTGCCACCCGAAGAGGTGCGGCGCAGCCGGCTGCCGTCGGGCTGGACGCCGATCGAGTTGCTCGAGCACCTGCGCTACGTCGAGATGCGCTGGCTCGACTGGGGCTTCGAGGGCACCGACATCTCTGAGCCGTGGGCCGATGCCAGGGACGGCCGCTGGTACGTGGCTCCGGACGAGACGGTGGATGGCCTGGTCGCGAAGCTCAACGCACAGGCCGAACGGACCAGGATCATCGTGGGATGCCACGACCTCGCGGACATCGGCAAGCCCGGCGAGCGGTGGGGCGGCGCCGAGCCGGCGTCGCTCGAGCGGGTCCTGTTTCACCTGCTCCAGGAGTACGCGCGCCATGTCGGCCAGCTTGACGTCGTGGTCGAGCTCGCCGACGGCCGGACCGGGGAGTAACTCCTGCTCGTCATGAAGTAGGTGCTGTTCTACGAGTCCGCCCGGCTGGACCCGTTCGTAGTGCACGGCGTTGTCCGTGGCTGGTTCGTCGAGGCGTGGCACGAGGCGCTGGTGCCGGAGGATCAGGAATCCGGGGACTCTGGCACCGCGGTACGGCTCACCTGGCGCCCGGCGGCCTCGACGATCGACGCGAATGCCGCGGCGTCGTGTACCGCCGCACCGCCCGGATCGTTGTTGAAGTAGACGAACACGTCCGCGTCGTCTGGCCAGGTTTCGGCTATCCGCTCTACCCAGCTGTGCAGGGCTCGCTCGCCGTATCGGGGCCACGGCTGCGCGGCGCCATCGTGGAAGCGCAGATAGCCCCAGTCGGCGGTGCGCCACAGCGGGGTGACTGGGCGGCCAAGCCGGTCCGCCCAGCACAGTGCGGCGTTGTGGCGGGCCAGCAGGGTGCGGATCTCGTCGGACCACCACGAGTCGTGCCGGCATTCAACGGCGATGCGCACGGGACGACGCGTTCCGGCACCGGCAGGCGGGCGGAACGCGGCGAACTCGCGCAGGCAGCCGTCCAGTGCGCTGACGTCGGCCGGGAGATTCGGGGGCAGCTGCAGCAGCACCGGCCCGAGCCGGTCACCAAGCCCTGCTGCCGCGCTCAGCAGGCGCCCGACCGGCTCGGCCGGATCACGGAGGCGCCGTACGTGGGTGAGATAGCGGCTGGCCTTGACCGCCATCACGAACCCCTCCGGCGTACGGGCGCGCCAGCCGGCGAAGGTCTGCTCGCTGGGCAGCCGGTAGAACGCGCCGTTGTTCTCGACCGTCGCGTACCGGTCGGCGTAGTACTCCAGCCAGCGGCGCTGCGCCAGGCCAGCCGGATACAGCACGCCCCGCCAGTCGCGGTACTGCCACCCGGACGTACCGACGAGAACAGGCATCGCCCGAACACCGCCTCCCCTCGAGCATCCGCTGCCGGCCCTTCCCGAATAATCACAGGTCAGGTGGTTGTGTGGCCAGGGTTGTGGGTGGCCGGGGTGGCCAGGGTTGTGGGTGGCCGGGGTGGCCGGGGTGGTGGGTGACCGCGGGCGCCGGCACGGCCCCGGAGCGTGTCTTGCAGATCTCGGCGGCTGCCAGGCAAGACATTCCGTAGTGTCGCCGGCCCGTAGCGTCTGCTAGAACGACAGCACCGGGCCGGCGACACTACTCCGCCTGCCCGCAGTGCGCCTGAAATATTTGGTATGTCGTTGTTTGGGGAGCGCGCTTCGCTGGTTCTGGCCATGCGCAGGGTTTCGGCTCGACGTGGGCTGCTTTTCGGTGCGCCCGTATTTGCCTCGGAGGCGCCGCAATCCGGATCAGCGACCGGACCCAGCCCGATGATCTACGAGACACGACTTAGCAGACCCAGGCGCCGCACGGGCGCGGGCGCACGCTGATCAGCGCGTCGGCGGCGGTCGCGGAGACCAGCGAGGTGACGTGGCCGGTGCCGAGATCGAGAACCTGAACCGGGACGTGGCTGGATCTCCTGGTGCTGTTGCCCAGCTCACCGTAGGTGTTGTTGCCGCACGCGTAGACCTTTCCGCCGGAGTAGAACAGCGAATGGCCGCCGGCGCCGGAGAGCAGCGTCACGCGGCTCAGCGGCAGCCGGACCGGGGTGTTGTACTCGGTGCGGTTGCCGAGGCCCCACGCGTACACGCTGCCGTTCCTCAGCAGGGCGTACTGGGTCGAGTTGGACGTGGCGATCTGCGCGATCCGGCCGGGGAGGTCCAGCCGGACCGGCGACCGCTGCAGGTCGTAGGGGCGGGGCAGGGTCGGGCCGCCGAAGTACGCGCCTCAGTGCTCGATGGCCCCACCCGGTGCCGGGCTGGCGGACGCGACCGCGCCGCTCACAGCCAGGGGCAGAATCACCGCGCACGCGCCAGCGGCAACCCTGCGTATTAATCCAATCACGCTTCGTGATCCGCCCATGCCGCGCACCGTAGCACGGCTGGTCACGCCGGTCCGGGATGCCGAGACCGCGCCGCCCGGGGCATAGTGATCATGCAGGGGTGCGCGCCCGGCAGAGCGCCGCGGGCGCCGCGTGGGGAGGATCGGTCGCCGCGTGGGGAGGATTTTGTTGGCCAGTGAGCGTCCGGTTGCGACGGTGGTTGCGGCCAGGACCATCCGGCCCGACTACGTCTCGGGCGATTCGTTCAGGTACCTGGTCATTAGCGGCGGCAAGGTGGCCGCCCTGGCGAAAACGGCAGACGAGGCCGTGCGCCGGGCCGGACGGTCGCCGCGGCGGATCGACCTGGGCGACGCCTGCGTGGGACCGGGGTTCATCGACACCCACATCCATGCACTGCAGGCGGCGGCCGACGCCCGCCTCGTCAGCCTTCGCGACGTTGCCACGCTGGATGAACTGCTCGCGGCGGTGCGCGGGGCGGGCCTCGCCCACGGGCCCGCTGAGTGGACGCTGACCGGCCGGAACTGGCACGAGTCCTCGCTGGCCGAGGGCCGGCTGCCGACGCGCGCCGAACTCGACGCGCTCGGCCTTCGCGGGCCGGTGCTGGTGCGGCGCGGCAGCCACCTCGCGGTGGCCAACTCCCACGCGCTCGCGCTGCTGGGGTCGGCGTCGCTGCCGGGTGAGGTCGCCGAGACGGGACAGATCCACGCCGACCCGCTGATCGAGCGCGCCCTGGACCTCGCCGGGGAGCCGGCCGCCCGGGAGCGCGGCGGCGACCTCGCGCTGGTCCTGGAGCGGTTCGCCGCCCGCGGCATCACGACGATCAGGGAGGCCGGCGTCGACGCAGCGGAACTCGTGCTGTTCCAGGGGCTGCGTGACCAGGGCCGGCTGCCGCTGCGGTGTGAGCTGCTCTGGCGCATTCCGGAGGGCAGCGACGCCGGCACGGCGCGCGAGCTCATTGCGGCGATGCCGCAGCCCGGCCCGGCCGACGATCCGTGGCTGCGGCTGACCGGAGTCAAGGCCTTCGTGGACGGGCGCATCGCCGACGCAGCGACCGGCGGCGACGGCGACGCGGATCATTTCCGGCTGACTCCCCCGGACCTGCAGTCGATCGTCGATGCGGCGCTGCGCCGGTCGGCGGGGGTGGGCTGCCACGCGGTGGGCGACGCGGCGGTGCGCATGGTCCTGGACGCCTACCAGCGGGCGCTGGCCACCGGGCTGGCCACGGACCCCGGCCGGCTGGTGGTCGAGCACGCGCTGAACTGCGCGCCGGAGACGATCGCCCGCCTGGCCGCGTCCGGCGTGGGCGTGTCGGTGCACCCGGCGATCGTGCAGGAGTTCGCCGACGACGTGCGGCGGCACTGGGGCGCGGAGGGTGCCGCGCGCGCCGCCCCGGTGCGGGACATGGTCACGGCGGGCGTCCGGGTCGCCGCGGGCAGCGACGGTGACGTGCCCCCGTTCGACCCGCTGCGCGGCGTCTCCTTCATGGTGACCAGGTCCGCCAGATCCGGCGGCCCGATCGGTGAGGGCCAGGCCGTGGGCCCCGGCGTCGCTCTGGATCTTTACACTCGCTGCGCAGCGGCGCTTTTGGGAGCCGGAACGCGTCGCGGACGGCTTCGGCCGGGCATGGACGCCGATCTGGTGGTGTTCTCGGCGGATCCGCTGCAGCGCCCGGCCGCGGAATTGCCGGGAGTGGACGTCCTGGCGACCGTGCTGGGCGGGAGGCCGGTGCACGACCCGGCTCGGCTGATGGAAGGGCTCGGCGGCTGATGGAGGGGATCGGCGGTGCCTGATACCAAGGTCCTGGTCAACTGCAATGTGTTCGACGGCCGCGGTCCGCAGGTGCAGCCGGATCGCTACGTGCTGGTGCACCGCGGCGAGATCGCCGAGATCGGGCCGTCGGGATCGGCGCCGGCGCCGGACGGCGCGGCAGCGATCGACCTGCAGGGCTCGTACCTGATGGCCGGGCTGTTCAACATGCACACGCATTTCTCGCTCGCGCTGCCGGGTGCCCTGGCCGAGTCGGTCCACTCCATGTCACCGCATGAACTGGCGCTGTACGTCGCGGCCGGAGCACGGCAGACACTGATGTGCGGCGTCACCACGGTCCGCTGCGTCGGGGAGAGCGATCACGTGGAGTTCGCGCTGCGCTCGGCGATCGCGGCCGGGCGGGCCGAGGGGCCCCGCATCCTCAGCGCCGGGCGCGCGCTCGTGTGCACCGGCGGGCACGGGCACGAGTCGTCGAGCACGCTGGAGTGCGACGGGCCGGACGGCTTCACCCGGGGCACCCGCGCGCAGATCAAGGCCGGCGCCGACCTCATCAAGGTCATGATCTCCGGCGGCATCGCCGGCCTGCACGAGACCATGGACACGGTACCGCTGACCCCAGAGGAACTCGCAGCCGCAGTCGTCACGGCGCACGCCTGGGGGCGGAAGGTGACCGCGCACGCGGGCCCGGCCCGCATCATCGGCCCGGCCGTGGAGCAGGGCCTTGACTGCGTCGAGCACGGCTACCAGCTCACCGAGGCGGTGGCGCGGCAGATGTCCGACAGGGGGGTCGCGCTGGTGCCGACGCTGGGCGTCACGAGGTGCAAGGACTTCTTCGACTCGCTGGGCGTGCCGGCCTGGATGCAGGAGCGGTCGCTGTCCGCGGCGCCCGAGCACGAGCAGTCGTACCGCCTTGCGCTGGCAGCCGGGGTGCCGGTGATGCTGGGCAGCGACCTGCCGCCGTTCTGGCAGACCGACGGCACCTCGGCCACCGTGCGCGAACTGGAGCACATGGAGGCGTTCGGCCTGCCCCCGCGCGAAGCGCTGCTGGCCGCGACCCAGGTGCCGGCCGCCTGGCTGGGCATCGATGAGCAGGTAGGTTCGGTGGAACCGGGGAAGCGGGCGGATCTGATCGCGATGAAACAGGACCCGACGGCAACCGTGTCGGCGCTGCGGACGCTGCACTGGGTCATGAAGGACGGGCGCGTGTACCGGGACGACTCTGCAGCCGGAAACGGGACATACGAACATAGTATCGAACAGTACTGACATTTCCCGGGGAGGTGCAGCGGCGTGTTCAGCCTGGAGGCTGCGGTCTCCACGCCGCCACGACGATGAACGATGGCATGGATCATGGATGAGGTGACCGACGGAGCTGACTCGGTCTCGCTGTACAACTTGCGGGTGGTCGTGGAGCGGATCGAGGGGCGCTCGGTCTGCGGCATGCGCGTCGGCGACTGGTTCGAGCTCACCGAGAGCAGCCACCTGCGCACCTGCCCGGGCCGGTTCTTCTGCGTGTACGCGCTCGCCGCGGTGCTGCCGCTGCTCGCCGCGAAGCAGCGCGAGCTCAGCCCCGGCGACTGGCTCGACCACGACAACCTGGTGGCCTGTCCGGACCCGGACGAGCGGCTGATCATGCGGATCGAGCGCACCGGCCGCAGCGAGGTCGTGCTCGGCGACGTCACGTGACCCGCGAGCTCAGCATCGCGCTGCAGTCCGACGAGGATCTGGCGACCTACGCCGGCCTGGCGCCGCGGATCGAGGAACTCGGCTTTTCCGCGATCTCGGTGTACGCCGACCTGGGCTACCCGTCGCCGGTGCTGCCGCTGATCACCGCCGCCCGGGCCACGCGGACGATCCGGCTCGGTCCCGCCTGCCTGAACCCCTACCTGCTGCATCCGGTGGAGATCGCGAACCAGCTGCACATGCTCGACAGCGTCTCCGGCGGGCGGGCGTATCTCGGGCTGGCCCGCGGGGCGTGGCTGGATGCCGTCGGGGTCAGCCAGGACCGGCCGCTGCGCCGGCTGCGCGAGGCCGTCGACGTGGTCCGCCGCCTGATGCGCGGCGACGACACCGGCTACGAGGGTGAGATCTTCCGGGTGGCGCCCGGGCTCCGGCTCGCGTACCGGCCGGTCCGGCCGGACGTGGACCTGCTGCTCGGGGCGTGGGGCCCGCTCGGCCTCGCCCTGGCGGGCGAGCTCGCCGCCGAGGTCAAGATCGGCGGCACGGCGAACCCGGCGCTGC
>JASHQP010000288.1 GCA_030039095.1 Streptosporangiaceae bacterium | reverse complement strand
GGGCCACGCCGGGCCGGCCGGTCCGGCCGCGGCTCTGGCGGCGGCGGATCCTGTGCCTGCGGCGCTGGCCGCGTTTCCTGCGCCTCCGGGCCCCCGGCCGGGTCCTCGCCGGTCTGCGGCGCTGGATCGCCGTTCACGCGTGCAGCAGGTCTAGGACGTTGGTGCCGTCGTTGACGAACAGCACCCCGGTGCCGGCCTGGTTGACGGCCACGTCGAACAGGTCACCGTTGCCGGGTGGTTCCTGGCCGATGTCGTCGTCGGCGTAGTACTCGCCGATCTGCTTCCCGGCCGGGGTGATCTCGACGATCTTGCCGTTGGTCGCATTGGCCGCCAGCAGGTCCCCGCCGGGCGCCAGGCCCAGACCCAGGGGGTTGGCCAGCTGTCCGTCCCTGGTCAGCACCGTGCCGGTACCGTCGGACGTGGTCCTGGTCAGCGCGTCCGGAACGCTGGCGATCGAGTTGCCGAGGTTGCTGGCGACATACAGCGTCCCGTCCGAGCCGAGCGCGAGGCCGGTCGGGCCCTTGACGAACGCCGAGGCGTCCGGCCGCTCAGGGAAACCGCTGGCCACCACCGTCTCGGCGGTCACCTTCGGCGGCGCCGCCGCGCTCTCGGCCAGCGTGAGCCGGACCACATCCCCCTTGTCGATCTCCGTTGTGTCATTGCTCGCCGCGGTGAGGCCGAACAGGGTGTTGGTGACGAACAGCGTCGCGGTGCTGCCGTTGTCGCTGACGGTCTCGTCCCACGGCCCGTCCAGGTATGCGCCGGAGATCGTGCCCGCCAGCTTGCCGTCCGGGGACAGCTCGATCAGGCAGCCGGCCCCGGCCGTGCCGATCTTGCCGTTCGTGCTCGGCAGGCTGCCGACGATCACCCACCCCGTCTTCAGCTGCACCATCGCCGTGGTCAGTCCCACCCCGCCCGGGCATCCGGCGATCGTCCGGGGCAGCTGGGCAAACACGCTGAGCTGCCCACCGGGGTGCAGGTCCACGATCGTCGTGCCCGTGCCCTGGTCGTTGGACGCGTTGTTGAAGTTATCGACCAGCACGTCACCGGCCTTCACGGTCCCGACCGTCCGGGTCACCGGCCAGATCGCGTACGGATTGATGTCCCCGTTCACCGGCGTCGTGGAGCCCAGCACGCTGACCGTGGTCTTGCCCGCCAGGAACGACCCCGGAGCCGGCCTCAGCGAGGTCGCGGCCGCCGCGTTCTCCGCCGCATACACAGAGTTCGCCGGCTCGCCCACCACGGTCCCGTTCAGGCCCTGCGGCTTGGCCGGGCCCGAACCCGACCCGCAGGCTGCGATCCCCAGGCCGGCAATCGCCAGCGCGCCGGCAGCAGCCACACCGCGCCTCCACCCCACACACCCGGGCAGACCCATCATGAAACTCCTCCGGCATCCCGCAGAGCTGTTATGAGGCAGGCCTCTTCTTGATTAGGCCAGGCTTCCCTAAGTTAGGCGAGCCTAACCTAACAGGGTGGCCGCCGGCACGGCAAGGGATCTGCCCAAAGACGCGAGGGACCAGGTCACCAGCGGTCGGCGACGCCGCGAGCAGCTTCACCGGGACGCTCCATCAGCGCCTCACGGGACCTTCTGCGTCAGGCCCTCGAGGCGGCGGAGGGTGCATTCGAGCGCGTCGGTGAGCCGCTCGCGATCACCGGTGGCAAGCAGGTCGAGCACCAGGCCGGTGAACGTCGCCTTGACCAGTGACGCCTCGCGCTCGGCGTTCTCGGGCTCGAGGCCGTCAGCGATCAGGCCGGCGGCGATGTCCTCGCGCCAGAACGAGATCTGCTCGGCACGGACATCGCCGGGAAGCCCGCTGACCGTGGCGTCCAGCGTGGCGGCTTCGAGGCCCAGCCGCACCAGCGCCAGGTGCTCCGGGCGGCGGTTGATCCACCGCCACCAGCGCCGCTGCAGATCCGCGGTGGACAGGTGGGATACCTTCCGCCGCCACGGCTCTTCGACTCCTCGCTGAATCTCGGCGGCCCGCCGCAGCGCGGCGACCACCAGTTCGTCCTTGCTGCCGAAGTGATGAACCAGCGCGTTGACCGACACGCCCAGTTCGCGGGCAACCGGCCGCAGCGACACTCCTGCGATGCCGTTGCGGCCGAGGTAGCCGACCACCTCGTCCAGCAACTCGGCCCGCCGCTCGGGGTCGGGGTGGCGTCCCATCAGACCCGCATGCGCTGGCCCGCCGGGTCGAGCACTGGTTCGGGCAGCAGTCGCGCCGGACGGCGCTGGCCGATGATCTCCACCTCGAACGTCGCGCCGGGCACCGCGAGCTCGGCCGGCACGTAGCCGAACGCCAGCGAGCGGCGGCTGTAGTGCGCGTACGCGCCGGACGTCACCCAGCCGACCACCGCCCCGTTGTGCCAGATCGGCTCGTCACCGACGACGTCGGCCGGTTCCGCCGGATCGGGGGTGATCTCGAAGTAGCCGAGCGTCCGGGCCGGGCCGCGCCCGAGTTCGGCCTCCACCGCGGCGCGGCCGATAAAGTCGTGATCGAGCTTGAGCGACCGGTGCATCCGCGCCTGCACCGGCGTGTAGATCGGGCGGTATTCGCGTGCCCACGTGCCGAACATCTTCTCCATGCGCAGCGACATCAGCGCCCGGAACCCGAACAGGCCGATGCCAGATGACTGCCCGGCCTGCCACAGCAGATCGAACAGTGCTCGCTGGTACTCCGGTGCGACCCAGATCTCGTAGCCGAGATCCCCGGTGTAGGTCATCCGGCCGACGTAGGCGGGGATCATCCCGACGTCGATCCGGCGGAACGTCATGAACGGGTAGTCCTCGGTCGCCAGAGAAGCGCCCGTGACCGATTGCAGCACGTCGCGGGCGCCCGGGCCGGCCAGCGAGAGGCCCACCAGGGACAAGCCCAGCACGTCGAACCGCACGCCATCGGCGAGGTGGCCACCGAACCAGCGCGAGTGATGCGCCTCGGCGATCTGGGAGCCGAACAGGAAGAAGTCGTCTGCGCCGGCCCGCGCCACGGAAAACTCCCCGACGATGTGACCGCCGGGATCCAGGGCGGCGGTGAGGTTGATCCGGCCGACGCGCGGCAGCCGGTTTGTGAACAGCCGCTGCAGCCACTCGGCGCTGCCGGCGCCGGTCACGCGGTACTTGGCGAAGTTGGAGCACTCGGTGAGCCCGACGCGCTCGCGCACCGTGGTGCATTCGTCGGCGACGACCGGGAAGGCGTTGGAGCGGCGGAACGTGACGTCCTCGCGCGGCTCGGCCCCCGGCCGCTGGAACCACAGCGGATGCTCGAGCCCGAATCCCGCGCCCCACACCGCGTTGTGGGCCGTGAGCCGGTCGTAGACCGGGGTCGTGTGCAGTGGCCGGCCGGCCGGCAGCTCCTCGTTGGGGAACGTGATGCGGAACCGGCGGCTGTAGTTCTCGCGCACCTTGGCGTTGGTGTAGGCCAGGCTCGCCCAGGTGCCGAAGCGGGCCACGTCCATCGCCCAGATGTCTTCTCCCGGATCGCCGTCGGCCATCCAGCGCGCCAGCGTGAGGCCAACACCGCCGCCCTGCGAAAAACCTGCCATCACCGCGCAGGCCACCCAGCAGTTGCGCACGCCGGGCACGGGGCCGACCAGCGGATTGCCGTCCGGCGCGAACGTGAACGGCCCGTTGATCACGTTCTTGATCCCGGCGTCGGCCAGCGCCGGGTAGTGCTTGAACGCGACCTCCAGCGACGGGGCTATCCGGTCCAGGTCGGGGGTCAGCAACTGCTTGTCGAAGGTCCACGGCGTCTCGCGCGGCGACCAGGGCACGCACGCCTGCTCGTACGTGCCGAGCAGCATCCCGCCGCCCTCCTGGCGGATGTAGAGCTCGCCGTCGAAGTCCATGCCCATCGGCAGCTCGCGGCCCGCGGCCGCGTTGTACTCGGCCACCTCGGGCATGTCCTCGGTGATCAGGTACATGTGCTCCATCGCGAGCAACGGCAGTTCCAGGCCGATCATCCGGCCCACCTCACGGGCCCACAGGCCGCCGGCGTTGACGATGTGCTCGGCGTGGATCTCGCCGGAGTCGGTGATGACGTCCCAGGTGCCGTCGGGACGCTGCCGGAGGTCGCTCACCCAGGTGTGCTGGTAGACCTCGGCGCCGGCCTGCCGCGCGCAGGCGACGTAGGCCCGGGTGACCCCGGTCGGGTCGACGTGGCCCTCGGCCTGATCGAAGAGCGCGCCGACGAAGTACTGCTCCTCCAGAAGCGGGAACATCTGCTTGGCCTCGGCCGGCGAGATGATCTCCATGTCCATGCCCAGGTAACGGCCGCGGGCCTGGGCCATCCGCAGCCAGTCCAGCCGCTCCCGGTCGCCGGCCAGCGTCAGCCCGCCCGACATGTGGATGCCGCAGTCCTGGCCGGAACGCCGCTCGATGTCGCGGTACAGGGCGACGGTGTACTGCTGCAGCTTCGCGACATTAGGGTCGCCGTTGAGCGTGTGCATGCCGCCCGCGGCGTGCCAGGTCGAGCCCGCGGTGAGCTCCTTGCGCTCGACGAGCACGACATCCGTCCAGCCCAGCTCCGTGAGGTGGTACAGGACCGAGGCGCCGACCACACCACCGCCGATGACGACGACCTGCGCGGAAGATTTCATCGAGGCATCCCTGCGTCTAGATTTTCCCGGTACAGTCGTTCCGACTATAAGACCTGGAGGTGTCGTGCATGGGCAAGCTTCTCGATCGCCTGGCCGCCGGGCCGGTGATCTGCGCCGAGGGGTATTTGTTCGAGTTCGAGCGCCGCGGCTACCTGCAGGCCGGGGCGTTCGTGCCAGAGGTGGTGCTCGAGGAGCCCGAGATGGTGGCCGGGCTGCACCGGGAGTACGTGCATGCCGGATCGGACGTGGTCGAGGCGTTCACCTACTACGCCCACCGCGAGAAGCTGGCGGTGATCGGCCGCGAGGGCGACCTCGAGCCGCTGAACCGGCAGGCACTGCGTATCGCCAAGGAGGTCGGCGCCGAGCACGACTCGCTGGTGGCCGGCAATATCTGCAACACCAACGTCTATGAGCCGGATGATCCCGCGACGCACAGGGCCGTCCGCGGCATGTTCACCGAGCAGGTCGGGTGGGCCGCCGAGGCCGGCGTCGACTTCGTGATCGCCGAGACCATCGACTATCCCGGCGAGGCACTGCTCGCGCTGGAAGCAATCAAGGCGCACGGCCTCGATGCGGTGGTCACCCTCAGCGTTCACCGCCAGCCCATCGTCCGCGGCGGTGTCCCGATCGGCGAGGCATGCCGCCGCCTGCAAGACGCCGGGGCCGATGTCGTCGGGCTGAACTGCCAGCGCGGGCCCGCCACCATGCTGCCGCTGCTCGGCGAGATCCGCACCGCGTGCGACGGCCACATCGCCGCCCTGCCGGTGCCGTACCGCACGACGGAAGCCGAGCCGACGTTCCAGTCGCTCACCGACCCGGCTTGTGACCTGATCCCGGGCGGGCGGCCGTTCCCGACCGCGCTGGACCCGTTCATCGCCAACCGCTACGAGATCGGCGCGTTCACGACCGCAGCGGCCGGGCTCGGCGTCAGCTACTTCGGCATCTGCTGCGGCTGCGCGCCCCACCACGTCCGCGCGATGGCCGAGGCACTCGGCCGCACGCCGCCGGCGAGCCGGTTCAGCGCGGACATGAGCCGACACGCCTTCTACGGAACCAGCGAACGGGTCAGCCAGCATTACCGGGAGTTCGCCACGGAGCTCTAGGAGCGCTGGAGACCGTCGAGGATCGGCGTTGTTCCTGTCCTTCGCTGCTGCTGCGGCGCCGCGGTCACTCACCCGGGCCTGCGGCGGCCGCCAGTTCCGTCAGCCGGCGCTCGAGGAAGCGCCGCTCGGCACCATCGTCGGTCAGCTCCCTGGCCCGCCGGTAGGCGTCACGCGCCTCGCCGTTCCGCCCGAGGCGCCGCAGTAGTTCGGCCCTGGTGGAGTGCAGGTAGCGGAAGTCCTCGAGGCCGAGCCCGTCGACCATGCGCAGGCCGGCTTCGGGGCCTTCGGTCTCGGCGATGGCGATGGCCCGGTTCAGCTCCTCCTTGCCGCATGGGATGGTCTCGCAGTAAGACGAACGGCCAGCCACGAAATCGACAGCACCGCAAAAGTCATCAGCAGCCAGGCACGCCCATCAGGTATATATCGGCATGCCTATACCTAATCATCTGGTGAGCCTTGACGATATTGGCGCCGGCTTGTAGGTTCCCAGGGTCCCGGCCGTGATGGCCGGGACCGCGGCCAGCCAGCGAAGTCCGGTGTGAGCCCGGCACTGTCCCGCAACGGTCATGCCCCCTACCGGGGACGAGTCCGGTCGCCTGGCCTGGTCTGCCTTGCGAGCACCTGTCCTCGGAGGAAGGGCGGTTCGCCGCGGGACCGGCCTCCCGGCCCGCGGGGGCTCTCTTCGTCCTCCGGCACCAAGGAGGATGATCGATGTCATATGCGGAGCGCACAGCCTCGATCGGGCAGCGCCTGCGCACCATCCGCACCACGATGGGGGTCCGCGAGTGGGCCCGGCTCGGCGCGATGCTCGCGTTCATCGTGGCGGTCAACGTCGTGGGCTGGGGCATTTTCGTGCTGTACGTGCTGCCGCACCACTTCGACTACAAGGGCGAGGGCGGCAGCCGCGGCCTCGGCGTCGGCATCGGGGTCGCGATCACGGCGTGGTTCCTCGGGTTCCGGCACGCGTTCGACGCCGACCACATCTCGTGCATCGACAACACCACCCGCAAGCTGATGGCCGACGGCAAGAAGCCGCTGGGCACCGGCTTCTTCTTCTCGTTCGGCCACTCCACGATCATCGTCGCGGTCGGCGTCGGTATCACGTTCGCGGCCCGGGCGGTATTCGGCGCCGTGGTGAACCCGACCTCGGCATACGAGACCGCAGGCGGCGCGATCGGGACCGTGCTGTCGGCCGGGTTCCTGTACCTGATCGCGCTGCTCAACCTCATCGTGCTGTCCGGCATCTTCAAGGTGTTCCGTGACATGCGCTCCGGCGCCTACGACGAGCAGCAGCTCGAAGCGCAGCTGCAGGCCCGCGGGCTGATGTACCGGTTCTTCGGCCGGTTCATGAAGTCGATCAACCACACCTGGCAGCTGTATTTCGTCGGGCTCGTGTTCGGCATCGGCTTCGACACCGCCACCGAGGTCGTGCTGCTCGCCGCGACCGCGTACGCGGCCATCCAGGGCCTGCCCTACTTCGCGGTTCTCGCGCTGCCGTTCATGTTCTCCGGCGGCATGATGCTGTTCGACACGCTCGACGGCGCGTTCATGAACTTCGCCTACGGCTGGGCCTTCGCCCGGCCGGTCCGCAAGGTCTACTACAACCTGGTCATCACCGGCCTGTCGATCGGCGCGGCGTTCATCATCGGCACGATCGAGATCCTCGGCATCCTCACGACCGAGCTGCACCTGCACGGCGTGTTCTGGGACACGATGGCGAACTTCAACATCAACATCGCCGGCTTCTGCATCGCGGGCCTGTTCATCACCGTCTGGGCCGCGGCCCTGATCTACTGGCGCGTCGGCAGGGTCGAGGCCCGGTGGTCCTCGAACGTGGCCACCGCCCAGCCCTCCGCAGACGAGTCGGTGGCCTGACCCCCCAGCCCATCGTCTAAGATCTAAGATCTAAGGTCTCAGACGAGTGGCAGGAGGGACATGCCGCGCACCGCCAGCCATCCGCCGGCCAGCACCACGCCGGCGCCGTCGTTCGAGGCCCTGCTGCAGCGCCCGGGCCTGGCCTGGATGGGCCAGAACACCACGCACCTCGAGCCGCCGCCCGAGGTGACCGACGCCCTGCTCGACAGCACCAGGCGGCGTGAGTTCCAGTTCTATGCGCCTGCGCTCGGATTCGCGGAACTCCGGGAGCTGATCGTGGACGATCTCGGGCTCGCGGGCAGCACCGCGATGGTCACCGACGGCGCGGTCGGCGGGCTGCACCACATCTGCACGGCGCTGGCGCCCGGGCTGTCCCGGCTGATCACCACCGACCCCGGCTGGCCGTGGCCGGGCCGCTTCGCCGAGCTCGAGGGCGTGCCGGTGACCGCGGTCGGGGTGTATTCCGCCGAGGCCGGATACAAACTCGGCGCGGCGGCGCTGGCCGACGTCATCGAGCCCGGCGCGCTGATCTACCTGATCGACCCGCTCAACCCCCTCGGCAGCTCGTACGGCCGGGACGAGCTCGAGGCCATCGTCGACGTGGCCCGGGCGCACGGCGCGATCATCGTGCACGACTGCACGTACCGGCACTTCGCCGACGCTCCCACGCTGGTGGCCGCGCTGTATCCCGAGGCCACGCTGACCACGTACAGCTTCTCGAAGTGGCTCGGCCTGGCCGGGCTGCGCCTCGGCGCGGTCGTGGGCCGCCCCGACCTGCTCGGCCGGCTGACGAGCACGCCGTCCAACCCGCTCGGGGCCAGCATCCAGGCCCAGCGTGCCGCGATCGCCGGGCTGAAGGTGAAGGACCCCTGGCTGCGGCGCCTGCGGCAGGTCAACCGGCGCAACCAGCAGACCGTCACGCAGGCCGTCACGCGCAGTCCCGTCGGGCGCGTGCTCGTGGATCCGTCCCAGGGCAACTTCCTCGCCGTCGACGTCAGCGGGCAGGGCTGGACCGCCGACGGTGTTTGCGCCTTCCTCCTGGAACGAGACGTGTTCATCCGGTCGGGCACCTATCAGTCACCCGCGTTCGGTGAGAGATTCGTGAAGGTCAGCACGTCCGTGCCGGCCGGGTGGGCGGACAGGTTCGCGGCCGCCTGGGCCGAGCTGGAGACGGGAGCGCAGCGGTGACCGAGGTGTCCCGGTTCGGCGCGCTCGGCGTCGAGGAATACCAGGCGTCCACGGCGCTCGGCCTCGCGCGGCGCGTCGCCGACGGGCTGATCTCGCCGGTGCAGCTCACCGAGTGCGCGCTGCACATCGCACGCGAAGCCGAGCCGGTGATCAACGCCTACGCCGCTCTGTTGCCCGAACGCGCGCTGCGCGAAGCGGCCGAACGCGAGGACGAGGCCCGTTCCGGCCGGCTACGGGGCCCGCTGCACGGCGTCCCGATCGCGGTAAAGGACAACTTCTACTACGAGGGCGAGCCGACCTGGAAAGGGTCACTGACCAGCTCCGACGAGCCTGCCGCGGTATCGGCGCCGATGGTGGCGCGGCTCACGGCGGCCGGGGCGATCGTGATCGGGAAGGCGACCACGCCGGAGTTCGGCTGGAAGGCCACCGGGATCTCGCCGCGTACCGGCGTGACCCGCAACCCGTGGGACCCGGCGAAGACCCCGGGCGGCTCCAGCGCCGGCCCGGCGGCCACCGTCGCGTCGGGCGCCGTGCCCGTGGCCACCGGGACCGACGGCGGCGGCTCGATCCGCATCCCGGCGTCGTTCTGCGGCGTCGTGGGCTTCAAGCCGACGCTGGGCGCGATCCCGGTCTGGCCCGGCACGGTCAACGAGACGCTGTCTCACGCCGGCCCGCTCACCCGCTCGGTCGCGGACGCGAGGGCCGTCTTCGAGCTCACGCGCGGGCCGGACGCCCGCGACCCGCAGTCCTTCTTCCCGGCGGCACTGACCGACCCGCCCGGGCGCCGGCTGCGGGTCGGCATGGTGCGCGCGCCGTTCGGCGTGGCGCCGGAGACCGCCGTGGCCGCCGTGTTCGACCGGGCCTGCGGCCTGGTCCGCTCGGCAGGCCTGGCCGAGCTGGAGGACGTCGCGGACCTGGGCGCGGCCCTGCCCCGCGACGTATTCGAGGCGATGTGGGTGACCGGCCGCGCGCTCGGGTATGCCGACCTCATCCGCGACCACGGCGACATCATGGACCCCGGCCTGGTCCGCCTCGGCCCGCTGGCCGACGGCTACACGCTGGCCGCCTACTACCGCGCCATGGGGGCGCGGCGGGCGCTGCGCGAGCGGATGTTCGGCCTGTTCGGCGACTGGGACCTGCTGCTGATGCCGACCATGCCCGGCACCGCGTTCGCCGCCGACGCCGAGGTGCCGCCCGGCGGCGAGGCCGGCGCGCCGCTGCCGTGGATCACGTGGGCCCCGTATACGTATCCGTTCAACATCACGGGCCAGCCGGCGATCTCGCTGCCCTGCGGCCTGGCGGCCGGCGGCCTGCCGGTCGGCCTGCAGATCGTCGGCCCGTGGGCGCACGACGCCCGGGTCCTCGACTTCGCGCTAGCCTGCGAGCGGGTGCTCGGCCCGCTCGGCCAGGACGGCATAGCGCCGTGGCGCCGCCACCGGCCGGCAATCGGAGGCTGATGTGGGATGACACCAGGGCTGGAAACCGCAGTCCACCGGCAGCTCAAGGACGCCGTGTACCTGCAGCTTCGGGACGACATCATCAGCGGCGCCCTGCCGGCCGGCGCGGTGCTGCGGGAGGCCGAGCTGGCCGCCCGCTTCGGCGTCAGCAAGACGCCGCTGCGTGACGCGCTCGTCCGGCTGCAGAAGGACGGCTTCGTCGACATCCCGCCGTACCGGAGCGCGGTCGTGACCGGCTACAGCGAGGCCGACCTGCGCGAGATCTACGAGCTCCGGGAGCTGCTCGAAGGGGCGTGCGCACGGCAAGCCGCGCTCCACATCAGCGACGACGCGCTGACCGGCCTGGCGCGGATCGTCGAGGCCAGCGCGGCGTGCGTGACCGCAGACGAGGCCATCCCGGGGAAGGAAGAGGAGCTGGCCAGGCTGATCCACCAGTTCGACCTGGTCCTGTACGCCCAGTCGCGCAACGGCCGCGTCGACGAGATCATCGGCAACCTCCGCGGCCACGTGCAGCGCATCGGACGGCTGACCACCGGGATCCCCGGCAGGCTGGCCAAGTCGGTGGCCGAGCACCAGGCGATCTACGAGGCGATCGTGCGGCGGGACGGCGGCGCGGCCGAAACCCTGATGCGCGAGCACATCGAGTCCGTGCGGGCCGACCAGCTCGCGACCATGGCCGGGGTGGCGGCGCCCTGAGCGCTACGGGCAGGCCAGCAGCGCCGCGACGGCGTCGCTGGCGAGCCGGTAGCGGATGACCCGCCCGTCGCGCTCGGCGGCGACGATCTGGCCGGCGCGCAGGTAGCGCAGCGTCTGCGAGACCGTCGTGTCGTTGAGGCCGGTGGCCGCGGCGAGGTCGGAGACGCTGATCGGCTCCGCGGCCTTGATGCACGTCAGGATCATCAGCCGGGTCGGATCGCCCAGCACCGCGTAGCGCCGCGCCCGCGCCTGGATCTTCTCCGGATCATCCAGCGCCGCGATCGCCTGGCACACACGCTCGCCGTCGATCACCCGGTGGTCGGACCGCTCGGCCGGCAGCAAATGCACGTCCCGCAGTATGCCAGCTGATCATCTGATCATGAGCCAGCGCCCCAGCTTTGCCCGGCCGGGAGCGGACAAAGCCGGGGTACTGCGCCCGGGCTCAGAAGTCGTCGTCGAAGGAGACCTCGCCGGTGACGCCGACCTGGTAGGCGGAGACGCGGCGCTCGAAGAAGTTGGACAGCTCCTGGACGTCCTGCAGGTCCATGAACGCCAGCGGGTTCGCCGAGCCGTACAGCGGCTCGATGCCGAGCTGAGCGAGCCGCCGGTCGGCGACGTGCTGCAGGTAGGCGCGCATGTCGGCCAGGGAAAGCCCGGCGACGCCCGCGGCGAGCAGGTCCTCGGCGAACTGGACCTCGCATTCGACGGCCTCGGCCAGCAT
>JASHQP010000287.1 GCA_030039095.1 Streptosporangiaceae bacterium | reverse complement strand
CCGGAGAACTCGTGCGGGTAGCGCTCGACCGCGTTGCGCGGCAGGCCGACCTCGTCGAGCAGTTCGTACACGCGCTGTTGCTGCTGCTGGTGGCTGCCGACGTGCTGGATCGTGAGCGGCTCCCGGATGATCGAGCCGACCCGCATCCGGGGGTCGAGCGAGGAGTACGGGTCCTGGAACATCAGCTGCAGGTCGCGGCGCTGCCTGCGCAGCTCACCGCGGCTGAGCGCGGAGATGTCCTGCCCGGCCAGCAGCACCGAGCCGGAGTTCGGCCGCTCCAGCGCGACAACGACCCGGCCGATCGTGGTCTTGCCGCAGCCGGACTCGCCGACGAGACCGAACGTCTCGCCCGCGGCCACGGTGAACGAGACGTTGGACACCGCGTGCACCGCGGCGACCTTGCGCTGCAGGATCGCCCCGGCGGTGACCGGGAACTCCTTGACCAGCTCCCGTACCTCGAGAAGCGGCTGCCCCGCCACGACGCCGATCGCTGCGTCCAGGACGCTGGGCGGCGCGGCAGGCCGGTCGGTCACGGTCCGTGCGCCGGCGGCCGCCCCGTCCGTTGCGCCGGCGCCCGAGGGGCCGTCGACCGGGTGCCAGCAAGAGAACAGGTGCGCCGAGGTCTCGCCGGTGAGGGGCGGCTCGTCGGTGCGGCACCGATCGGTGGCCCGGCCGCAGCGCGGCGCGAACCGGCACCCTGGAGGCGGGTACGACAGGTCCGGCGGCAGGCCGCCGATGCTCATCAGCCGCTGTTTGCTGTCCTGATCCAGCCGCGGGATCGACGCGAGCAGGGCGTGAGTGTACGGATGGCGCATGTGCCGGAACAGGGTTCCGGTGTCGGTGGCCTCGACCATCCGGCCCGCGTACATGACCTGGACCCGGTCCGCGTGCCCGGCGATCACGCCCATGTCGTGCGTGATCAGCAGCATCGCCATGCCCAGCCGGTCCTTCAGGTCGTGCAGCAGGGCCAGGATCTGCGCCTGGATCGTGACGTCCAGCGCGGTGGTCGGCTCGTCGGCGATCAGCAGCTTGGGCTCGCAGGTCAGCGCCATCGCGATCATCACGCGCTGGCGCAGCCCTCCGGAGAGCTGGTGCGGGTAGTCACCGAGCCGCTCGGCCGGCCGGGGCAGCCCGACGAGCCCGAGCACCTCCTTGGCCCGTTCCATGGCCGCCGACCTGCTGGCGCCCTTGTGCAGCCGGACCGGCTCGGCGACCTGGTAGCCGATGGTCTTCGTGGGATCCAGCGAGGTGAGCGGGTCCTGGAAGATCATCGCGACGTCGTTGCCGCGGATCTTGCGCAGCTCGGAGGCGGGGAGGCCGACGAGTTCCCTGCCGTCCAGCTTGATCGAGCCGCCGACGATCTCGCCGCCCGGGGGCAGCAGGCTCATGATCGACAGGCCCGTCATCGACTTGCCGCAGCCCGACTCGCCCACCAGGCCGAGCGCCTCGCCCGCCTCGATCGAGAGGTCGACGTTGCCAACCGCCTGCACGACCGACTTGGTGAGCTGGATGTGGGTCGACAGGTTGGTGATCTCCAGGACCGTGCTCACTGGCTCGCCTCCGGCACGGTGCTAGCCGGCACGCCTCCGGCATGACGCATCATCGGCGGCGCAGCCTCACGTCGAGCGCGTCGCGCAGCGCGTCGCCGAGCAGGTTGCAGGCCATCACGACCGCGATGATGGCGATCCCCACCGGGTAGACCTGCCACCAGTAGCCGTCCTGCAGGTACGTGATCCCGTTGTTGAGCATGTCCCCCCAGTCGAACGTCGGGTATTGCAACCCAAATCCGAGGAACCCCAGGGTGGCGACGGCCAGGATCGCGTCGGCCACGCTGAACGTCGCGGTCACGATGATCACGCCGAGCGAGTTCGGCAGCAGATGCCGGTTCATCAGCCGGAACCAGCCGGAACCGGCGGCGCGGGCCGCGGAGACGAAGTCCCGTACCCGCAACGTCAGCACCTCGCCGCGGACCAGCCGGGCCGGGACCTGCCAGGTGAAGATCCCAATGATGATGCTGAGCCCGAGCACGGACGCGCCGTACCTGACCGCCACGATCAGCACGACGAACAGGAACGGGATCGAGAGCAGCACGTCCACGATCCGCATCAGGAAGCCGTCGAGCAGCCCGCCGGCCAGGCCGGATACCGCTCCCCAGATCGCGCCCCAGACCATCCCGATGACAGCGGAGAGGAAGCCGATCTCGAGCGCGGCCCGCCCGCCCACCATCAGCTCCTCGAGCACGTCGAAGCCCTGATTGTCGGTGCCGAGCGGATGCCCGGCGCCCGGCGGCAGGTTCGTGGCGTCCAGGTTCGAGCTGAGCGGGCCGTGGTACACGAACGGCCCGAGGTAGCAGAACACGACGAAGAAGACGAGCACGACCACGCCAACCACGGCCAGCTTGTTCTGCACGAACTCACGGACCGCCAGCCGCCAGCCGCTCTGGATCGGGCCGATCTCCCCGCCCTCGGGCACGCGGGCCAGCTCGGGCGGTATCGGCGATGTACCGAGGTTGGTCATCGGTAGCCTCCGTGTTGCGGGCCGCGGTCAGACAAGCCGGATCCTCGGGTCGGCTACGGTCAGGGCGATGTCGGCGACGAAGTTGCCCACGACGACCAGCACGGCGCCGACCAGGGTGTACGCGAGCAGGATCGGGTAGTCGGCGTTGCCCAGGCTGTTGTAGAACAGCAGTCCGAGGCCGGGGAAGTTGAACACCGCCTCGCAGATCAGGTTTCCGGCCAGCAGGTCAGGGATCGACAGGCCGATCAGTGTGATCATGGGCAGGAACGCGTTCCGGACCAGATGCCTGAGCAGGACCAGCCGCTCTGGCAGGCCCTTCGCCCGTGCCGCCTTGATGTAGTCCTGAGCGAGCGTGTCGATCGCCGCCGACCTCATGTAGCGGGAGTAGCCGGCCAGGTTCAGCAGGGTCAGGCACACGATCGGGAGCGTCATCGCCCGGAAGTCGAAGATGATCGAGATCATCGACGTGGTCTGCGGGCCCTCGAAGCTGAAGATCGGGAACGCGATCGCCAGCAGGTCGATCGCGATCAGGTAGAGAAAGAAGTCCGGCATCGCGTACGTGACGAAAGCGCCGGTGGTCAGGACGGCGTCGCCGAGCGTGTTCCGCCGGATTGCCTGGTAGATCCCGAGCGGGATCGCGATCACGATCGACAGCACGAGCGTGACGCCGGACAGCCACGCGCTGCGCTCCCAGCGTTCGTGGAACAGCGAGGCCACGCTCTGGTTGAGCTTGTAGGAGTAGCCGAGGTTCCCGTGCAGCAGCTGGTCGATGTACTTCAGGTACTGCACGACCCACGGCTCGTCGAAGCCGTGCTGGCGGTTCCACTGCGCGATCGAGAACTTGTTCGCGTGCGGGCCCAGCACGTCGATGGCGGGAGTCGGGTAGATCACGTGCAGCATCAGGAAGATGAACACGGATACACCGAAGAGCACCACGATCGCCGTTGCCGACCGGCGGATCAGGTAAGCGCTCACAGGCCGCGCCCCTGCCTAGGCGACATCCCACCGTTGGCCGCGTCACTTCGTCAGGTACATCAGCTCGGTGTTCAGGTAGTACTGCGTCATGGCCTGGATCGCGGCCGGCTGGCCGGAGACGTCGTCCTTCCACACGATGATCGCGTCGGCGTTGGGCTGGAAGAGGCTCGGCTGCTGCTCGGTGAGGTAGGACGCCTCGGCCTTGACCGCGTTGGGGTTGCCGCCGGTCACCGACGCGTTGATCAGCTTGTTCGCCTCCGCGTCGTTGTAGAACCCGCCGTTGTCCGAGCCAGCGGTGTTGAAGATCCCGAACGTGGTCGGGTACGGCTCGTCGGTGAAGCCGCCGTAGTCGGACATCGCCCACTGGTTGATGGTCTTCGGCGAGCCCGGGTCGTCGGCCACGTCCACGACGTGGTTGAACGTCCCGGCCTGCAGCGTGACCTCGATCCCGACCTTCTTGGCGTCCGATGCCCAGTCGGTGAGCATCTCACCGGTGATCGCGGGGTCGTTCACGTACAGCACGTTGAACGTGAGCTTCGTCCCGGCCGGGATGCCGCTGCCGCATTCCCCGGCTCCGGTGCCGGCCTTGGCGCACGTGCTGACGCCGCCCGGCACGACCTTCCAGCCGTGCGACTTCAGCAGGTTGGCTGCCGCGGTGATGCTGAACGGGTACGGGTTCTTGATGGCGTTGGCCGGGCTGTACGGCGACGTCGGCACCGCGGGGACGGGCCCGTAGTCCAGGCCGCCCGCCCCGTGGAAGAACGCCTTGACGTAGCCGGTCTCGTCCTCCAGGTGAGCCAGCGCCTGCCGGACGTAGAGCTGGTTGATGATGTTGTTGAAGTCGCCGGTCTTGTCGGCGAAGTTGTAGTTCACGTAGTCGAAGCCCCAGTCGGGGTAGCCGAACACGTGATAGCCGGCCGACTTGACCCGGGAGATCTGCGGCACGTCGGTCTGCGGTATGTAGCCGATGTCGACGCTCTTCGACAGCACGGCGTTGAACTCGGCGGTGTCGGACGTGTAGGGCACCGCCTGCAGGGTCGGGACGACCTTCGAGTGCGGTCCGTCGTAGCTCGGGTTCGGCGCCATCGTGTAGGCGCCGGTGGTGTTGTTGAACGCGGTCAGCCGGTACGGCCCGTCCACGACCTGCCACAGCGGGTTGGTCGCGTAGGTGCCGGTCGACCCGGACGCCTTGGCCAGGAAGTCATAGATCGCCTTGGCGTTCGCCGGGCTGGTGAAGTTCAGGACCGGCCCGTTCGCCGAGGCCTTGGCCCAGGAGTGGGCCGGCATCGGCTGGATCGCCGCGAGGTTGTTCTCGGTGAACCAGGTGGGGTTGACCGGCTTGTTCAGGTTCAGCACCAGCGTGGTCGCGTTCGGCGCGCTGGCGCTGACCACCTGGTCGGGTATGCCGACGCCCGGAGAGTACTGGCCCCAGTTGGAACCGCTCTCCTTGACGGCCGCCTTCAGCTCGTCCAGGAAGAACAACGAGTCGCTGGCGGTCACCGGCTGGCCGTCGTTCCACTTGTAGCTGGTCTTCATGCGGACCGTGACGGTCTTGTCGCCGTTGGAGTACGTCGGCAGGTAGGCCAGGCTCAGCGCCTGGTCGATCTTGGGGCTCGTCCCGCTCTGGGTCCAGTACAGCGGCCGCCACGACTCGTAGTTGAAGTCGGCGGAACTGTAGACGGTGAAGTCGGCTCCCGGTTCGATCGGGAAGATCCAGGTCGGCGCCGATCCCGGCGGCTCGGCCCAGGTGATCGTGCCAGCTGTCGGGGTGCCACTGGCCGCGGGCACCGTGCCGAGTGCCCCGGTCGTCGAGCTGATCGATCCGCCCGAGTTGCTCGTTGAGCAGGCGGCAAGGCCCATGGCCGCGGCTGTGGCTGCTGCGGCGACGCACACCGCGAGCGTTCTCGGCCGACG
>JASHQP010000025.1 GCA_030039095.1 Streptosporangiaceae bacterium | reverse complement strand
CGGCCCGTGCGGCCGGCGGCAGCGCCCCGATCTCGGCGTTGGCCAGCGTGATCGGCGCCCGGTCGCCCGCGTGGGCCAGCCGGGCCTCCTTCAGCTGCTCCAGGTCTGCGGCGGCGGCCACGGCGGCGAGCGCCTCGTCGACCATCCGCTGCACCTCGCCCGGTGACAGCGTCGCCACCTGCACGGGGTCAAAGCTCTTGTTAGGTGCGGACATAGCCTTCTCCTGCAATTACCATCAGTGACGGAACGTTAAGTCCGAGGGCGGGTCCCGCGAACGCTGCGCGCCGGCCAGCGCGTGCGTGACCCGCTGGTGCGCCCCGCCGCGGTTCCCCGCTGCGGCCCGCCGGTCAGCCGAAGTCGGGAGTGCCGGCGGGCATGGTAAATCGGAACTCGGCCCCGCCGCCGGGTGCCCGGTGCACGGCGATCGTGCCGCCGTGCGCCTCGACCAGGCCCTTCACGATGAACAGGCCAAGGCCAGCACCGCCGCGCCGCTTGACCCGCCAGAACTGGCGGAACACCCGCGGAGCGAGCTCGGGCGCGATGCCCTGCCCCTGGTCGCGTACTGAGACAGCCACGCCACGAGGTTCATCGGCCCGGGTCGGCTCGACCATGATGGTTACGGTACCAGCACCGTGCCTGACCGCGTTCTCGATGAGGTTGGCCAGGATCTGGAAGATCTTGTCGGCGTCCAGCCAGGTCTCCGGCAGGCCGAGGCTGACGTCGAGCCGGAACCGGTCTTCCGGCTCCCCGGCGGCGACCCGGCCCGCGATGACCTTCCTGGCCTGCTCGGGGATGTCCACGAGCTCGCGGTGCACCTCGATCCGGCCGGACTCGATCCTGGACACGTCGAGCAACTCGGTGATCAGCCGGGTGACCCGGTCGGCGTCCGCGTTGACGGTCTCGAGCATCACCAGCTTCTGGTCGTCGGTGAACCGCGGCCACTTGTTCAGCAGCGTGGCGGTGAAGCCCTTGACGCTGGTCAGCGGCGAGCGCAGCTCGTGGGCGACGGTGGAGACCAGGTCGGCCCGGCTGCGCTCGGAGCGCTCCCGCTCCTGCGTGCCGCGCAGCGTGATCGCCAGGCGGAGGACCGTCCGGTCCCGGTGGTCCCCGCCGTTGCCATCGGTGTCCCGCACGTAGCCCATGCTGACCAGCAGCTCGGTGCCGTCCGGCAGGTACAGCGACCGCTCGGGATGCCTGCTCCGGGTGCACAGCCCGTCGTACGGCTGGGTCTGCGACCACCAGCAGCGGTCGTCGGCGTCCCGCAGCGCGAGCACGTCCCGCACGTCCTTGCCGAACGCGGTGTCGGCCGCGATGCCGGTCAGCCGCGACGCGGCCCGGTTGAACACCGTGACCCGGCCGGCGTGATCCGCGATCACCAGGCCGTCGGGCAGGTCGTCGGCGCAGACGAACCCGCTGCCGGGCCCGGCTGCCGCCGGGGGTGCGCCAGCAGCCATCGCGGGAGTGTCGCTCACCGCGGCGGCGCTGCGCCCCGACCTGCTGCCGTCCACTCGACGCTGCCTCCACCCGGCCCGGTCCGGCCGGCCACTACCCCAGGGTTCCTCGCCCGCCGCGGGTCGGGGGTACCCGCTGGCCAGAAGCGCTGCGCCGGTGGCCGCCGGCCGGTAACGCCGACTGGGTCACTCATGACACAACGTGATCAGATTCGACTCTAGCGCGTCCGGATTGCAGTGCGGCACCCCGCATTGCCCTGAGATTGCCACCCGCGGGGAGACACCCCCCGCGCGCCCCCCAAAGTCAAAAACCCCCGGGGGGCACCCGCGCACCGCGCGCCCCCATAACCAACCGGTCCTGTCAGCCGCGGTGTGCGCGGGCGGACGCGTACAGGCAGACCGCAGCGGCGGCGGCCAGGTTCAGGCTCTCCGCGCGGCCGTAGATGGGCACGGCCACGGCCTCGTCGGCCAGGGCCAGCAGGTCGGCGGGAAGCCCCCACGCCTCGTTGCCGAAGAGCCAGGCGGTGGGACGCCCGAGCGCCCCGTCCGCCTCCAGCCCGTCGAGCTGCCGGTCCGCGCCGCCGTCGGCGGCGAGAACCCGCATTCCGGCGCCGCGCAACGCCGCCGCCGCCTGCCGCAGCGGTGATCCGGCCACGACCGGCACATGGAACAGGCTGCCCGCCGAGGCCCGGACGCACTTGCTGTTGTACGGGTCGACCGAGGAGTCGGAGAACACCACGCCGTCGGCTCCGGCCGCGTCCGCGGTGCGCAGCACCGTCCCGGCATTGCCCGGGTCGCGCACGTTCGCCAGCAGCACGACGAGCCGCGGCGCCGCGGCGGCCAGCCGCTGCAGCGGGACGTCGATGAACCGGCACACGGCGAGCAGGCCCTGGGGGGTGACCGTCTGCGCGAGCTGGGCCATCACCTCACCGCTGACGGCCAGCACGGGCACGCCCTGCGCACTGGCCTGCGCCACCAACTCGTCGTACCGCGACCAGGACTCGGCGGTGACGAACAGCTCGGTGATCACGCCGACCGCGCCGCCGGCTCCGGGCTGGCCGGACGCGCGGGGTGCGTAGCCGCCGTGCTGCGGCGCGGCCCGGCTCCAGGCCAGAGCCTCGCGCACGGCCTGCGGGCCCTCGGCGAGAAAGAGCCTGGTTCGCTGCCGGGACGACCGTCTCGCCAGCTGCCGGGCGGCCTTCACCCGCGGCGACCGGACGCTCGTAACCTCGCCGCTGCCGATCACGGCGCCGCAGCCCGCCGGACCGGCCGGATTCCATGATCGGGGAGAGTTAGGTGCATATATAGCACGAAAGTCTCCTAGATCATGAAGCAGACCCGTTCCGGGGCCGTTAGGCGGCTTCCGTGGCCGCCGTATCGCCGGGCAGTGCGTTGCGTGCCACGTCGACCAGCGCGGAGAACGCGGGCGGGTCGGCGACCGCCAGTTCCGCGAGCATCCGGCGGTCGACATCCACGCCTGCGATCTTCAGCCCCTGGATGAACCTGTTGTAGGTCATGCCGTCGGCCCGGGCCGCAGCGTTGATGCGCTGGATCCACAGCCGCCGGAACGCGCCCTTGCGGTCCTTGCGGTCGCGGTACGCGTACGCCATCGAGTGGAGCGCCTGCTCCTTGGCCTTGCGATACAGACGGGACCGCTGGCCACGGTAGCCGCTAGCCCGCTCGAGGACGACCCGGCGCTTCTTGTGAGCGTTGACCGCCCGCTTCACGCGTGCCATTTCTTCGACTCCTTAAAGCGGGCTGGGTTACTCGCCCAGCAGTTTCTTGATCCTCTTGGCGTCGGCCGGCGCGAGCGTCACCTCGTTCTTCAGGCGGCGGGTTCGCGTGCTCGGCTTGTGCTCGAGGTAGTGGGCGCGGTTGGCCCGGCGGCGCATGACCTTGCCGGTACCGGTCAGCCGGAAGCGCTTGCCGGCACCGCTGTGTGACTTCATCTTCGGCATGTCGCCGTCGTCTCCGTTCCTGCTCGTGCCGCAGGCGCGCCGTCCTTGGCGTGCCAGCGGCACGGTGCTGTCTTCATGCGCCGGTGGCACGCTCGAGCGTGCCCGCGGCGCCGTGCTGTCGCGGGTTGTGCTGACC
>JASHQP010000286.1 GCA_030039095.1 Streptosporangiaceae bacterium | reverse complement strand
ATCCCGGCACCGATGCCCCTGGCGCCGCCGGTGATCAGTACCCGCCGCCGCGCCGGGCCGGCCGGCTCAGTCATTGGCCGGCCCCGCTCGCGGAGGGCTCCCGTACCTCGGTCGCGGCCGGGTCGTAGGCGGGAACGTTGAAGCTCAGCAGGCGGGCGGGCGCGGCGGAGTCGTTGCGGTAGCTGTACCACTCGCCGGCGTCGATGATCACCACGTCACCCGGGCCGACCAGGAACCGCAGCCCGCCGACCTCGAAGTCCAGCTCGCCGCCGCCGCAGTAGTAGAACGTGCCGCACCTGGTCGACCGGGCCGCCGGATGACAGATCCCGGCCGGCACGTCGACCTCGACCAGCGAGCCGGGCAAGCCCGCTCCCGCCGGGGTCAGCTCCCTGATCGCGATCCCGCGCCAGTCGTGCACCGGCGCGGTCGCTCCCGTCACGTGCTGCATCGCATCCTCCTCCCGCTGGCCGTCAGGCCAGCTCCAGCCCGAGCCGGCGCAGCGCGCGCCCGGCCCGCCGGACCATCTGCCCGAGGTCCTCGTCCGAGGTCACGAACGGCGGGGCGAGGATCAGGTAGTCGCCGGACTCCCCGTCCACGCCGCCGCTGCACGGGTAGACGATCACGCCCTCTTCCAGCGCGAGCCGGGTGGCCCGCGCCGCGATACCGGCCGACGGTGGGAACGGCTGCCCGGTGCCGGCGTCGGCGACGAGTTCCACCCCGCCCAGCAGGCCGATCGAGCGGATGTCTCCCACCACCGGCAGCTCACCCAGTTCGTCGCGGAGCAGCCGGGCGAACAGGGGCTCCGCCGCTGCCACCCGCTGCACGAGCCGGTCTCGCTGCAGGACGCCGATGACCGCGATGCCGACCGCGGCGGCGATCGGATGCGCGGCGTTGGTGAAGTTGTGCTCGAACCGGCCCGAGCCCGCGCGGAACGGCTCGACCAGCGCGGGTCGCGCCGCAAACCCGCCGAGCGGCGCGTACCCGGCGGTGATGCCCTTGGCGAACACCACGATGTCCGGCAGCACGCCGAACCGCTCCATGCCGAACCAGGTACCGAGCCGCCCGAACCCGGTGAAGACCTCGTCGGCAACGAACAGCACGTCGTAGCTGTCGCAGATCTCCCTGATGGCCTCGAAGTAACCGGGCGGGGGGATGAGCACCCCGCCCGCGGCGGCCACCACCGGCTCGGCGATGAACGCGGCCACGGTCTCGGGGCCGGCCTGCTGGATCGCGTGCTCGAGCTCGGCGGCGCAGGCCAGCGTGCAGCGGGCCGCACCCGCCGGGCGACCGCCCTCACCTGCCGCGCGGCAGTGCTCGCAGCCGCGGTAGCTGTTCGGCGCGGCAACGTGCGGCATCGGCAGCAGCAGCGGGGCGTGCCGCTGACGCCGGCCCGTGTGCCAGCCGAGCGACAGGGTGGCCAGCGTGTTCCCGTGGAAGCTCGGCCGCCGCCCGATCACCTTCCAGCGCTCCGGCTGCCCGCGCTCCAGCCAGTACTGGCGGACGAACTTGATCACGCTCTCGTTCGCCTCCGACCCGCCCGAGGCGAAGAAGACCTGGCCGAGGTCGCCGGGCAGGACGCTCGCCACCAGGTCGGCGAGCCGCTGGGCGGGCGGTGCCTCGAACCGCATCGCGTGCAGGTACGGCAGCGTGCCGGCCTGCTCGCGCATCGCGTCCACGACCTCGCCGGCGCTGTAGCCGAGGCTGGTCACCCCGACCCCCGAGGCCGCGTCCAGGTAGCGACGCCCCTGGCCGTCGATCAGTTCCACGCCCTCGCCGCGCACGAACACCGGGGCCTGCCCGCGCAGGTCGGGGCCGATCAGATGCTCGGAGACCGGCGTGCTCATCGCGCACCGACCGCGGACTCGAACCTCTCCATGATCACCGGCCAGCGTTCCGCCAGCCTCGCCCGCAACTCGGCCTCGTCGAGCCTGGTCAGCGTGCCATGCTCGACGACAATCTCGCCGTCGACGATGACCGAGTCCACGTCCCGCCCGGTAACGCCCCGTGCCGCGGTGAACACCGGGTCGTAGACCGGCTGCAGGTCCAGGTGCCGCGGGCTCGCGAGCACGATGTCGGCCTTCTTGCCCGGCTCGATGCTGCCGGTCCGGTGCCCGATGCCGAGCGCCTCCGCCCCGCCCAGGGTGGCCATGCGCAGCAGATCCTCGAGCGTCGTGACGTTCCGGACGTGCCAGGGCGTGCCGTAGTGGCTCTGCAGTGCCACCCAGGAGACCCTGATCGCCTCGAACAGGTCGATGCTCCCGCTCGCGGCGCCGTCGGTGCCCAGCCCGATGCGGATCCCGCGGCGCAGCATCTCCGGCACCTTGGGCGCGCCGATGATGAAGTTGCCGAGCGGGCAGTGCGCGGCGCTGACCTGGTGATGGGTGTACAGGTCGATCTCGGCCGCGGACAGCAGGATCGAGTGCGCGGCGTGCACCCGCGGGCCGAGGAAGCCGATCGCGGCGAGATGTTCGGCGGGCCGCAGCCCCCACTGCTCGGCGGCGTACTCGACCTCGTAGCTGCCCTCGGCGAGATGGATGTGGATGCGGGCGCCGAGCTCGTCGGCCGCGTCACGCAGCTCCTCCCAGAGTTCCCTGGTGCACACGATCAGCTGGCGCAGCGCCAGCATGGCGCCGACCCGGCTGTCGATCGCCGACGTTCCCCACGCCTTGACCAGCGCGACGTTCCGGTCGACGGCGTCCGCCGTGGAGAACCGCATGGACGCCGGCAGCCCGTCGCCGGTGTCGATGGTGGACAGCGCGACCAGGCCGCGGATCCCGGTGTCCATCGCCGCCCTGGCCATCTGGTCGGGGTGCGGCCCGCCCGCCTCGGCGAAGCAGGTGGTGCCCACCCGCAGCGCGTTGGCGTAGCCGAGCCGGCCGGACAGGTAGACATCCTCCTCGCTGAGCACGGACTCGAACGGGATCAGGTAGTTACGCCAGATCGGCAGCCGGAGCTGGCGCCGCCTGGCCAGCTCGATGATCTTCCCGCGGAGCAGCTGCTGCCCGGTGTGGAAGTGGGTGTCGATCAGGCCGGGCAGCGCGATCTGGCCCGTCGCGTCCAGCGTCCTGGCCGCCGTGACCCGCCGGCTGGCCTCGCTGGCCGGCCCGACCCAGCCGATCTCCCCGCCCCGGATCGCGATCGCGCCGTCCGGAACCAGCGGGCGGGAGGCGTCCATGGTCACGATGTCGGCGCCAGTGATCAGCAGGTCGGCGGGGATCACCGGATCTTCTGACTGCGGCATGGTCACGTTTGCCTTCCGTTCTCGGCCGGGCCGGCGGGCAGGTACCAGCGGTGCCGGCGCAGCCTCGCGTCGTGGCTCGGCAGCATCTGCCAGCCCGCCTCGCGCGCCCTGGCGAGGAACCTCTCGGTGCCCTCGCGGTCCGGGCAGACCGAGCCGATGACCTCCAGGTTCTCCTCGAGCGAGACGATGTCGCCGCACACGCACGCGTCGCCGGAACCGGTGCGCACCAGCACGGACTGATGCCCGGGGGTGTGCCCGCCGTTCGGCAGCGCGGTGAGCCCGGGCAGAATTTCGGTCTCGCCGTCGAGCAGCCGGAGCCGCTCGCCGAGCGCGCCGGTCACCTCGGCGACATCCACATAGAACGGGCCGCTGTCCGGCGACGTGGACCAGTCGAGCTCGGTGCGCTGCACGACCACGGGCGCGTTCGGGAACAGCAGATCGTTCTGCATGTGGTCGTAGTGCAGGTGGGTGTGCACGATGAGGCCGACGTCGGCGGGGGTGATCCCGGCCGCCGCGAGACCGGACGTCAGCAGCGCCGGGCTGTCGCCGTCGATCTGCAGCCCGGCCGCGCCCGCGCGGACGTGGTCGGGCCCGCTGTCGATCAGCACGATCGCGCTGCCGTCGGTCGCCAGGTAGCAGTAGCACGGCGAACAGATCAGCGCGTCGGCCGGGGCGTCGGGCAGGTACGCCGCGAGCGGGATGTCGGGGATCACCCCGGCCTCGATGATGCTCAGCTGCCAGCTCATCGCGTCAGGTGTGCGCCGTCAGCAGCATGCCGCCGTCGACGAACAGCATCGCGCCGGTCATGTACGACGCGTCGGCCGAGCACAGGAACGCCACGACGCCCGCGACGTCGTCTGGCTGCCCGGCCCGCCCGAGCGGGATCGCCGGCACCACGGAATCCAGGTATTCCTGCGAGGTCCCGCCGCCCAGGCGGGTGTTGACCACCAGCCCGGGGCCGATCGCGTTGACCGTGATCCGGTGCGGCGCGAGCTCCAGGGCCAGGCTGCGGGTCAGCATCCAGATGCCGCCCTTGCTCGCGTCGTAGTGGCTCAGCCCGCGGCCGGGCGCCTGCGAGTGCACCGACGCGATGTTGACGATCCGGCCGCCGCGGCCGCTCGCCGCCATCAGCCGGGCCGCCGCCTGGTCGCACAGGAACGTCCCGGTCAGATTGGTGTCGATGGTCGTGCGCCAGTCGTCGGCCCCCAGCTCGAGCGCGGGGCCGATCTGCAGGATTCCGGCGGAGCTGACCAGCGCTTCCGGCGGCCCCAGCTCGGCCTGCACCCGGTCGAAGACCTGCCGGACGGCGTCTTCGGAGCGCACGTCGACGGCTGCCGCGATCGCGGCGCCGCCGTCCTTCGTGATCCGCTCGGCTGCCTCTCCGGCCCCGTCCTCGTCGATGTCCAGGCAGGCCACCCGGTAGCCGTCTGCCCCGAGCCGCAGCGCTGCCGCCCTGCCGATGCCCGTGGCGGCGCCGGTCACTATCGCTGTTCCATGGTCCTGCCGGTCAGGCATTCGATCCTCCATGTCCGTCCGGCCTGGGCGGGGGTGGCCCGGCCGGAAGTGGGGCCGGCCCGGGCGGGGACCCGGCCGGAAGTGGGGCCGGCCAGGTCGGGAGCGGCCAGGTCGGGGTGAGGCCCGCGCCGGGGGGCGGCAGCCCCGCGGCGTCCCAGATCCGGCTGGCCGCCCCCTGGGCCGCGTCGATGATCTCGTCGGCGGACGCGGTCTGCAGCTGCCGGTCGGCCACCACAAGCCTGCCCCCGATCATGACGTGGGTGACGTCCCGCCCGGAAGCGTTGTAGACCAGGGTGGCGACCGGGTCGTGCAGCGGCGTCAGGTGCGGCTGGCGCAGGTCGACCAGGATCAGGTCGGCCTGCTTGCCCGGTTCCAGCGAGCCGACCTGCCGGTCGATGCCGAGGGTGCCCGCGCTGCCCATCGTCAGCCGCCACAGTGCCTCCCTGGCGCTGAGCACGTCGATCCGCTGCTCGGCGACCCGGGTGACACTGATGCCGAAGCGCATCATGTCCCACGGGTCCATCGTCACCCAGTCGGTGCCCCAGCCGACCCGGATCCCGGCCTCGTAGAGCGCCCGCACCGGTGCGAAGCGCCCGCGCTTGGCCAGGATGGCCGGGCAGTGCGCGACCGGGGTACCGGTCCGCGCGAGCAGTCCTATCCCCGCCTGCGTCGCGTAGGCGACGTGTGCCAGCACCACGTCGGGGCCGAGGAAGCCCTGGTCGCCGAGGAACTCGATCGACCCGGTGCCGTGCGCCTCGGCCATGAAGTCTCGTTCCTCCGGGCTCTGCGCCACGTGGATGTGCCGGCCCGCGCCCCTGGCCTGTGCCTCCGTCCGGATCATCGCCAGCAATCGCGGCGAGCAGGTGTCGGCCGCGTGCGCGCCGAAGCGCACCCGCAGCCGCCCGTCCGCGGCGCCGTCCCACCTGTCGTAGAGCTCGATGTTCTGCTGCAGCCTGCGCTCGCCCTCCGCCGGGATCTGGCGCCGCTCGCCGGTACCGATGCTGGGCAGGTCGGTGTCGAACACCTTCATGGCCAGCTGCGCCCGCACGCCCAGCTCGGCCGCCGCGCGAGCGGTATCCGCCATGTGATGGTAGATCTCGTGGATGACCGTGCACCCGGCGAGCATCACCTCCGCGATGCCCAGCCGGCTCAGCAGGTAGGTCGCCTCGGCGTCGAGATAGCGCTCCATCGGCAGCGCCAGCCCGTAGAAGCCGTCCGAGCGATCCTCGGTCAGCCCGCGGAACAGGCAGCCTGCCACGTGCGTGTGCACGTTGACCAGGCCTGGCAGCAGCGCGTGCCCGGGGAACTCCAGCACCGTGGTCCCGGCCGGGTGCGCGCCGCGCGCCGCGTGGCCCCTGGCCCCGGCCGAAACCACCACGCCGCCGGAGACCACGACCTCGCCGTCGCGGATGACGCTGAAGCCAGGGTCGACCGGGACCACCCACCCGGCCCGTATGACTATCCGTTCCGGCTCGCTCACGAGACTCCCTCGGCGGCGCCCGTGGCGGGCACCGTGTCCGCGGCCGAGGCGCCCTGGCGGGCGATCGTGTGCCTGGCCAGCAGGTAATAGGCCAGGCCGCCGACGATCATCCCGGCCGGGATGGACCAGTCCATGCCGCCGAGCGGGCCGGTCGTCAGCGGGCTGGCGAACAGCGTCGCGTCGGTGAACAGCACCGCGGCCCCCGCCCCGAGCACGAGCGCGGCAAGCGCACTCCAGTTGACGCCGTTGCTGAACCAGTACAGCCCGCCGCCGCTCTTCAGCAGGTCCTCGCTGCGGTAGCGGAACCGCCGCAGGTAGGTGTCGACCAGGTAGATGGCCGTCCACGGGGCGATCCACCAGATCATCAGCGCGAGGAAGTTCTCCAGGCTGTCGACGAAGTTGCTGATCCACAGCGCGTAGCAGACGAATCCGGCCGCGACCACGGCGTCGATGAGCACGGTCTTGTAGCGCGCGATCCGCACCCCCATCGCCTGCAGGTTCAGCCCGGAGCTGTAGGTGTTGACGATGTTGGCCCAGATCATCGACACGATCGCGATGATCAGGAACAGGAAGTGGAACCAGTGCGGCATGACCGCTGCCAGCGAGCTCACCGGGTCGAACGCGTTCAGCTTGGTGCCGATGATCGCGCCCGCGGCGTTGAGGATCGTCGCGGGCAGGAACGCGCCGAGCGCGGTGTACAGCGCGATCTTGGTCCGGCTGGCATCGCGCGGCAGGTAGCGCGAGTAGTCGGCGGGCATGTTGGTGAACGCCAGGCCGTTGGCCGCCGCCACGATCATGACCGCGAGCACGAACGTCGTGGCCTTGTTGCTGCCGGCCAGGTGCCCCCATCCGTAGCCCCAGTTCACGTGCTGGAACCCGTAGCCGAGCACGATGCACATCGCGATGCCGATCACGTACGTCATGATCCGGTTGATGGACGCGATCGTGGCGTGCCCGAAGATCGCCCAGGCGACCATCAGCACAATGAAGATGATCAGCGACAGCACCTTGTAGCCGTTTCCGGTCAGGCCGTAGGTGGAAAAGATGCCGATCAGGGCCAGCGTGCCGACGACGGCGTTGACCCCCTCCCAGCACAGGATCGTGAACCAGCTGAAGAACGTCGGCACCGCGTTGCCGCGGACGCCGAACGCCGAACGGCTGATCACGATCGTCGAGGTCCCCGCGGCCGGGCCGTTGGTGGCCACCAGGCCGACCAGGATGTACGAGAGGTTGCCGATGATCACGGCGGCCACGGCAGCCCACAGGCTCAGCCCGAGGCTGATCACTACCGCGCCGATCACCAGGTCCACGATCCCCATCAGGGACGCGGCCCAGATCCAGAACAGCTCCACCGGCTTCCCGTGCCGTTCGGCCTCGGGAACGATGCCGATGCCGCGCTGCTCGACCTTGAAGGGCTTGTCGCTCTCCGGAGCGGTCACCGCCTGTGCCATGTTGCCACCATCCTTCTCCGTTGCGAGGCGCGAGGGAAACGGGGTGCGGTGCGCCACTATAACGCTTCCGGTATCGTTACCAGAAGTCACCAGAAGGTTAGGAGCGGCCCTCGCGCACGTCAAGACCGCGGTCCGCTGCCGCCCGAGCGGCTCGGGCGGGGCAAAGGAGGCAGCCCGTTGGCATCGGTCGAGGAGATCTTTACCCGCCGGACCGGGAAATCGAAGGAAGAGCACGACAGGCTGACCGGCTTGCTTCCCGGCGGCGAGACGCGGTCCGTGGCGGGCTACGAGCCGTACCCGGTGGCGCTCGTCGATGGTGCCGGCAGCCGGGTGCGCGACCTCGACGGCAACGAATATCTCGATCTGCTGAACAACTACACGAGCCTGGTGCACGGGCACGGCCATCCGCGGATCACCGCGGCGCTGCGGGAGGCGCTGCCGCACGGGACCGTCTTCCCTGCGCCACACCACAGCCAGGGGAGGCTCGCCGAACTACTGGCGGGCCGGCTGCCCGCGGTGGATCTGGTCCGGTTCACGAACTCCGGCAGCGAGGCGTCCGTGCTCGCCGTGCGGCTGGCCCGGCACGTCACCGGCCGGGACCGGATCGTGGCGTTCAGCGGCGGATACCACGGGACCGGGGAGCGGTTTGCCGACCCGTCCGACAGGACGATCCGGCTGCCCTACAACGACCTGGCCGCGCTGCGCGCCGGTGTGGACGAGACCGCGGCCGCGGTGTTCGCCGAGCCGTTCCTGGGCAGCGGCGGCGTGGTCCCGGCGCGGGAGGACTTCCTGCATGCCGTGCAGGACCGCGCGAGGGCCGCGGGCGCGCTGTTCGTCTTCGACGAGATCCAGGGGATGCGCAACCACTACCACGGCACGCACGCGGCGCTGGGCCTGGCCCCGGACCTGATCTTGATGGGGAAGATCATCGGCGGCGGCCTGCCCGTCGGTGCCGTCGGGGGCCGGGCCGACCTGCTCGGGCAGCTCGCGAGCTCGTCTCCCCGCCGGCTGATGCACTCCGGCACGTTCAACGGGAACGTCCTGTCGATGGTGGCCGGGGCGGCCAGCATGGACCTGCTGACCACCGAGGCGATCACCCGGCTGGACCGGATGGCGGCCAGGCTCCAGGAGCACATCACCAGGGCCGGCCGGCTGGCGGGCCTGACGGTCACGGTGACCCGGGCCGGGTCGATCATGCACGTGCACTTCCTGGCCGTCCCGCCCGCCGACTACGAGAGCGCCGAGCGGGCGGACCGGCGGCCGTCCGCGCTGCTGCACCTCGCGCTGCTCAACAACGGCGTCTACACCGCGCCCCGGGGCATGCTCAACCTGTCCACCGCGGTGACCGATGCGGATCTCGACGTGGCAGCGGCGGCGTTCGAACGCGCACTCGCGGCGGTGGCCCGGCAGTGGAAGCCGGCGGCCTGACCGTGGCCGACCGCGGCCTGACCGTGGCGGGCCCGGCACCGACGGCGGCGCCGGGTGTCCTTGACTGCCATCCGGCCGCAGCTTAGGCTTCGGTAACGCTACCGGAAACGTTACTAGCGGCGAATGCCCGGTGAGTCCCGCTTGGCGGGGAGGGTCAGAACGAAGGAGACGGACATGCTCAAAGGCGTCGCCCGCGCGCAAGCGGCCCGTTATGAGCTCCCCGGCCGGGACTGGTACCTGTGCGTCGGGCCGGAGAACACCGCGGCCCAGCACATCACGGTCGGCCTCGCCGTCTTTCCCGAGGGCTCGGCCCCCGACGGGCACGTGCACGAGACCCAGGAAGAGGTCGTCCACGTCACCGCCGGTCACGGGCGGCTCGTCACGCCGCAGGGCACCATCGAGCTCGAGCCGGGCACGACGGTCTACATCCCGGCTGGCCTGCATCACGCGACGGTTTCTGCCGGGCCGGGGCCGCTCGAGCTGGTCTGCTCCTTCTCGCCGCCCGTCGTGCCCGGCTCTTACGAGGCGGCCTACCGTGATCGGGACTGAGCCGGACGTCGGCGACCTGGAGGCGATAGCCCGCGCGGCGCGGCGCGAGATCGTGCTGTCCGTCGCGCACGCCGGCGGCGGCCATGTCGGCGGCCCCATGTCGGCGGTCGAGATCCTGACCGCGCTGTATTTCCGGGTGCTGCGGATCCGCCCGGCCGAGCCCCGCTGGCCGGACCGTGACCGCTTCATTCTCTCCAAGGGCCACAGCGCGATCGGCCTGTACGCGGTCCTGGCGCTGCGCGGCTACTTCCCGGCCGCCGAGCTGCGCACGTTCGACGCGATCGACTCCCGCCTGCAGGGGCATCCCGACATGACCTTGCTGCCCGGCCTGGACATGTCCACCGGCTCGCTGGGGCTCGGGCTGGCCGCCGGGGTCGGCATAGCGCTCGGCGCGAAGCTGGGCGGGCACGACTTCCAGACCTTCGTCATGGCCGGGGACGGCGAATGCAACGAGGGCGTCGTGTGGGAGAGCGCGCACGTGGCGCAGCGGTATGGGCTCGACAACCTGATCGTCATCGTCGATCACAACCGGCTGCAGCAGTTCGGCTGGCGGGACCCGGAATCCGGGCGCCGCCTGCCCCCCTACCGGGACGGGGAACTGCGTGAGCGGTGGGCGGCCTTCGGCTGGCGGATCCTCGAGGTGGACGGTCACGACCTCGGGTCGCTGATCGGCGTGCTGGAGCAGGCGCGGACGCACGGCGGCGCGCCGGTGGCCGTGATCGCCAGGACCGTGAAGGGCAGGGGCGTGTCGTTCATGGAGAACGACTACCTGTGGCACAGCCGGGTGCCGACCCCGGACGAACTGCGGCGAGCGCTCGACGAACTCGCCGCGCCGCCCGTGGCCGCCCCGGAGCTGGCGGGCCGGGCGACGTCAGACGGGAGCCGATGAGGTGACACTCGCTGCCGGGCCCGCCCTGCGGCAGGTCTTCGGCGAGACCATGGTGGAGCTGGCGCACGACGATCCGCGCGTCCTGCTGCTGGACGGTGACGTGGGCAGCTCGACGGGCGGGAGCCTGTTCGAGGCGGCGTACCCCGGCCGCTACGTCCAGGCCGGCATCGCGGAGCAGAACATGCTCGCGATGGCCGCCGGGCTCGCCACCGTCGGCTACCGTCCGTACGTCAGCACGTTCTCGTGCTTTGCCGTGGCCCGGGCGCTCGACTCCATCCGGGTCCTCATCGCCCAGCCAGCGCTCGACGTGAAGATCATGGGAGGCTACGCGGGCCTGCTCACCGGCATGACCGGCAAGACCCACCAGATGTTCGACGACGTGGCCATCATGCGTACGCTCCCGCACATGCTGGTCCTGGCGCCCGCGGACCAGACCGAGGCACGGCAGGCACTCCGGGCGCTCGCCCGCGTCGATGCCCCGGCGTACATGCAGATCACCCGCGAGCCGTCCGCCGTGCTGTTCGGCCCTGGCTACACGTTCCGCCTGGGCCGCGCGGTCACCGTGCGCGAGGGGGGCGACGCCTCGGTGATCTCTACCGGCGTACAGACCACCCGGGTCTGCCAGGCCGCGGAGATCCTGGCCGGCCGCGGCATCGACGTCCGGGTGCTGCACGTACCCACGATCAAGCCGCTGGACGAGGCGGCCGTCGTCGCTGCCGCACAGGCATCCGGCCTGGTGATAACCGTCGAGGAGCAGAGCGTCCTCGGCGGCCTCGGCGGGGCGGTGGCCGAGGTGCTCGGCGACCGCTGCCCGGTCCCCGTCAAGCGTCTCGGGATCCGCGACTGCTATGGCGAGAGCGGGCCCAACGAACAGCTCCTGGACAAGTACCGGCTCTCCGCCGCCCGGGTGGCGGAAGATATCGAAGATCTGGTCAGGGACCAGGCGCGGCGGGCCCGGTGACCGGGCGTGCCCCGGCCGTTCGCTCAGAAGGGATAATGGCGCTGTGGCCAGACCGCCCCTGGGGCGGGGACCCACGATCGTGGATGTCGCGCGATCAGCCGGTGTCTCCGTTTCCACAGTCTCGCGCGTAGTCCGCGACCACCCAGACGTGGGCGCGGACACCAGGACGCGGGTGCACGCGACGATCGAGGCGCTCGGCTACCGGCCCTCGCCGATCGCGCGCGCCCTGGTCTCCGGGCAGACCCGGCTGATCGCGCTTCTGGTCAGTGACATCGCCAACCCCTTCTATCCGCAGCTGGCCAAGAGCGTGGAACAGGCCGCCAAGCGCGACGACTACACGGTCATCATCTGCAACACCGAGGACCGGACCGCGGAAACCCGCCGCTATGTGGAACGGCTGCTGCGGCAGGGCCTGGACGGCGTGATCCACGCGTCCGCTGCCCGTGACGAGAAGGTGCTGCTCTCGCTGATGGAGGATCCGCGCCGGGTCGTCTTCACCAACCGCCGCCCGTCCAGCGACGAGGTCAGCTACGTGGTGTCGGACAACCGGAGCGGCGCCGTCGAGCTGACCCGGCACCTGCTGTCCCTCGGGCACCGCCGGATCGGGTTCATCGCCGGCCCGTCGTACGCCCGCAACGCCGCCGAGCGCCTGGACGGATTCACGGCGGCGATGGCCGAGGCCCCCGGTGCCGAGCCGCTGATCGCCAACGGCGAGTTCGCCACCGAGGACGGCGGCCGTGCGGTCCGCGCGTGGATGGATGCGGTGCCCGTTCCCAGCGCGATCATCGCGATCAACGACTCGGTCGCGCTCGGCGCCCGCGAGGCTCTTGACGCCCGGCAGCTGCGGGTCCCGGCCGACGTGGCGCTCGCCGGATTCGACGGAGTCCATCTCGCGGCGTCGCCGATCTTCGACCTGACCACCGTCGACCAGCACATCGAGCAGATGGGGCGGCTGGCGGTGCGGATCCTGCTGCGTCAGCTGGCCGACGGTGCCGGCGGCGCCCCCGTCCATGAGGTGCTGCCCACCGAGCTGCTCCGCAGAGGAAGTACCGAGGGCGGCCCCGTGGCCTCGCTGGGAGCGGCCGCCCGCGCCGGTGCCGCCGCGGCTGGCTGAAACCACCGAGATCCCGGCGATATTTAAAGGACCGGCGTCCTCTAAAATAGGAGGATGAGTGAGTCGACGCCGGGTGCCCGGCACGCCGCGCTCGCCGTCGACCGGCACGCCGCGCTCGCGGTCGGGTCGCGCCGCCGGCTGATCGATGTGCTGCAGTCCGCAGGCGGGCCGCGTGACGTGGCCGCGCTCGCGGCAGCGGTCGGCCTGCACGTAACGACCGCCCGGTTCCACCTCGACGTGCTCGAGCGGTCAGGGCTGGTCCGTCGCGCTGCCACACGGGACGGCCGGCCCGGCCGGCCGCGGGCGCTGTATATCGCCACCGCTGCGCCGGAGCTGAACGAGGGATACCACCAGCTGGCGGGTGTGCTCGCCGCCGCGCTCGCCACCGATTCGCGCGCCGGCCAGCGCCGGGCGGAGCAGGCCGGCCGGCGGTGGGCGGACGACCAGGTACCGGCCCGTGAGGGGATGTCCTGGGACGAGGGGACCGGGCTGGTCGGCGCGCTGTTCGGCCGGCTCGGCTTTGCGCCACGGGTCGTCGATGACAGCCTGCAGCGGCACCTCGAGCTGGACGGGTGCCCGTTCCGGGATCTCGCCAGGGCCCATCCCGAGGTTGTCTGCTCGGCGCATCTGGGGCTGCTGCGCGGGGCGCTGAGCCGGCTTCGGGTGCCCCTGGCCGAGCAGGCGAGACTGCGTCCGTTCGTCGAACCGGAACTGTGCATCGCCGACGTTCCCGTCCCGCCGGCCGGGGCGGTGGCCGGGGCCTCGGCCGCGTCGTGACGGCAGCAGCGGCAGGTACCGGAGGCCGGATGCGGGATCTCGCCGATCGCGGCGACGTCGAGGTCCTGGTCCGCGAGTTCTACGAAAGGGCGTTCGCCGACCCGCTGCTCGGGCCGGTCTTCCGCGACGTCGCCCGGATGGACCTGGACGCGCACCTGCCGGTGATGTGCGACTTCTGGCAGACCGTCTTGTTCCGGGCGGGGCTCTACCGGCGCAACGCCCTGGCCGTGCACGCCGCCCTGCACGCCGCCTTCCCGCTGTCCTCCGGGCACTTCGCTCGCTGGCTGGCGCTGTGGACCGCCACCGTCGACGATTTGTTCGCCGGGGAGAAGGCCGACTTCGCCAAGCTCCAGGCCTCCCGCATCGCCTACTCGATCAGCCGGCGGCTGCTCGGCGAGTCCGGCAGCGAGTTCGTCACGATCACCCGCGCTCCCCGGCGCCGGCCTTCAGGCCTCGCGCCTGCTGAAGATGATGCTGGCGATGGCGCAGGCGATCCCGATGGCGAAGATGGCGGTGCCGAACACGAAGACCTGGGGCGGGATGCCGATGCGGGTGGCGCCGTAGACCCAGACCGGGAACGGGACCGCGCTGCCGCTGACGAAGTTGGAGGTCACGAAGTCGTCGATGGACAGCGCGAACGACATGAGCGCGCCCGCCAGCACGGCGGGCATGATCAGCGGCAGGGTGATCTTCCGGAAGGTGGCCCAGGAACTCGCGTACAGGTCGGCGGCCGCTTCCTCCAGCGACCGGTCGAATCCGGCCATCCTGGCCCGCACGGTGATCGCGACGTAGGCGATGCAGAACATCACGTGGGTGAGCAGCAGGGTCAGGAACCCGCGGGCCAGGCTGAGGGTCACGAACAGGCCGAGCAGTGACGCGCCCATGACCACTTCGGGGGCTGCGATGTTGAGGAACAGCACCTGCTCGATGAACGCTTTGCCGCGGAACCGTGGCGGACGGTAGCGGACCAGAGCCAGCGCGAGCAGCGTCCCGGTGACCGTGGCCAGGATCGTGGCCGCGACGGCGAGCCGGATCGACAGCCAGAACGAGGAGGTCAGGCCGGGCACATCGGACCAGTGCTGATACCAGTGGGTGGTGAACCCGTTCCAGGCGAAGCTGATCTGCGGCAGCCCGGTGGTGACCCGGTTGAAGCTGTAAGCGATCATCACTGCGATCGGGAACACCAGGTAGGCGATGAGCAGCCACGAGTACGCCGGGAGCAGGAACCGCCGCCAGCGGCGGCGCGGACGCACTGGCGGGCGCCGGCGCCGGGTGCCGGGCTCGGCGAGCGCGGTGGCGTTCACAGATACTCCTCGATCGTGCGTGAGCCCAGCAGGCGTGCGTAGGCGAAGATCCCGATCAGCGCGATGGCCATCAGCATGGCCGACAGTGCCGATCCGCTCGCGTAGTCCAGGCTGACCAGGAACGAATTCTGGATCACGGTGCCGATCATCGTGTTGCCGGTCCCGCCGAGGATCTGCTGATTGACGTAGTCTCCGAGTGCCGGGATGAACGTGAGCAGGAACGCCGCGAACAGCCCGGGCACGGTCAGCGGCAGGACCACCCGGGCGAAGGCGGCCCGCCTCGTGGCATACAGGTCGTAGGCGGCGTCCAGCGTCCGCTTGTCGATCCGCTCGATGGCCACATAGAGCGGCAGCGCGGTGAAGGGCAGGTAGTTGTAGGCCAGGCCCGCCACCACCGCATAGCCCGTGGCCAGCACGTGAAAGCTCTGAGGCAGCAGGTGCGCGTTCTTCAGGCTGCCGAGGATGACCCCCTGGTCGGACAGGATGAACTCCCAGACCACGGTGCGGATCACGAACGAGACGAAGAACGGCACCAGCAGCATCAGCAGGAAGAAGCTCTTCCACCGGCCGCCGTGGAACGCGATCCAGTACGCGATCGGGAACGCGATGACCAGGTCGATCAGCGTGGCCGCGCCGGCATAGACGAAGCTGTTCAAGAACTGGGCGCGGTACAGGCTGAACTGCTGGCCGAACTCGGCCCAGTGCCAGGTCATCACGCAGGCGCCGGTGCCGGGGTTGCAGCTTTGCAGCGACAGCGAGAGCATCACGGCCAGCGGGATCAAGAACAGCGCGAGCAGCCAGATCCCCGCGGGCAGGGTGAGCAGGTACGGTGCGAGCGCTGTTGCTGGCCGGATCCGGGGCCGCCGCGGCCCGGCCGCTACGCTCCCTGTGTGATCGGCAAGAACAGGTTGTTCCATGCCTGCAGCGCCTCCGGGTCATCGAGGTTGGTGTAGTTCCGGGAGAGCTTGACGTACTGCGCGCCCGGGAAGACCGTCGGCGCGTCCGCCGTCACCGAGGCAGGCAGGCCGATCTCCGGCTTCATCTCCCGCAGGGCTTGCTCGGCCCAGCCGGTCGGGTGCAGGAGCACCTGCTTGGCCGCCGGCACCGGGCAGACGTAGTCGTTGTAGTACTCGACGACCGCCTGAACCTGCGGGTTGTAGAAGTAGTCCATGAGCGTCATCGCATCCAGGGGGTTCTGGGCATACATCGGGATGCACATGTTGTCGGTCCAGAACATCGCGCCCTCATGGGGGATCAGCAACGTCAGGTTGCGGTACTTGCTGTTCAGATCGGCCTGGAAGATGTCGCCCGACCAGGCCTGGCTGACGACGATGTCGCCGTTCTTCAGGTGGTCGATGTAGCTCTGGTCGTAGTAGGCGCGGACGATTCCGTCGCTCTTCTGCTGCTGCAGTTTCCTGGCTGCCTTCGCCCACTCGGACTCGGTAGCCGTGGCGGGGTCCACGCCGATCGCCAGCAACCCCACGCTGCCCAGTTCCTGCGGGTCCGACATCATGCCCACCCGGCCGGCGTACTTGCTGTCGAAAAGGATCTGCACGCTGTCCCCGGGGTTCTTGACCACCGAGGAGTTGTATCCGATCGCGGTCCATCCGGACTGCCAGGCCATCGTGTGCTTGTTGCCCGGATCCCACGACGGGTTCTTCACCAGCGGGCCGGCGTATTTGCGGAAGTTCGTCATCATCGACTGGTCGAGCGGCGTCAGCCAGCCGAACCGGAGCAGGTAGCCCAGCGCGTTCGGGGTGTTGTTCGTCATCACGATGATGTCGTAGCCGGTGGACTGCCCGGCCTGCAGCGACGGCCGGATCTTGGCGAAGAACGGGACGTTGTCGCTGATCGGCTCCGTGTAATTGACCTTGATCCCGGTCTGCTCGGTGAAGTGCTCCAGCGAGGGGTGCTGGCCACCGACCACATCGATGTAGTAGGGCCAGTTGGCGAAGTTGACCGTGTGGTGCAGCCTCTGCTCGGCCCACCACGACGCCGATCCCGCGCCGTTGGCGGCATTGGATCCTCCCGCGGGGTTCACGCCCTTGACCCCGCACGCGGCGAGCAACGCCGCGCCGGCGCCCGCCCCGGCGGCGGACAGCATCTGGCGCCGGGTCATCCGGGGCAAGGTCAGCCCCCGCCACAGCGAGGGATCCATGCCGGGGACCGCTTCCTCGCGATCGCGGCTCTCCCGCTCGTTCATCGGTGCCTCCTTCGGCGGCGAAGCCGGCATGCTGGCCGCTACCCGATGGGGTAGGAGTGTTCTGGCTGCCAGGACAGCCAGACGGGGTCGCCGCGCTGCGCGGGGACGGTGGCGGAGGCCGAGTTCTGCTGGAAGACCACGATCTCCGCTCCGGTAGAGGTGGCCACCGTGAAGTTCGTGGAGGTGCCCAGGTATACGACCTCGGTGACAGTGCCTCGCAGTGCGCATCGCCCGCCGTCCGGCCGATGGGTGAGAAGCTCGATCTTCTCCGGCCGTACGGTGAGCTCCAGCTCATCCCCTGGCCGGACCGCAGCGCTGCCACCCGCCGCGACGGCTGCCGGGCCGAGGGGCACGATGATCTGCTCGCCGTCCCCCGCTCTGATCACCGCCGTCCCGGCTTCGATCGTGTGGACGCGGCCGGTGAGGAGGTTGGAAGTGCCGATGAACCCGGCGATGAACCGGCTTGCCGGGTGCTCGTAGATTTCCGGGGGGGATCCGAGCTGCTCGATGCCGCCCTCGTTCATCACCGCGATCCGGTCGCTCATCGTCAGCGCCTCGCTCTGGTCGTGGGTCACATAGACGAACGTGATCCCGACCTCTCGCTGGATCCGCTTCAGCTCCACCTGCATCGCCTGGCGGAGCTTGAGGTCCAGCGCCCCCAGCGGCTCGTCCAGCAGCAGCGCCTTCGGCTGATTCACCAGCGCTCTGGCGAGCGCGACGCGCTGCTGCTGCCCACCGGACAGCTCCCGCGGCCGCCGCTTCTCCCGGCCCGCCAGGTCTACGATCTGCAGCATCTTCCCGACGCGGCGGGTGATCTCCGCCGTGGGCACCTTGCGGCGCCGCAGCCCGAACGCCACATTGTCGAACACGCTCATGTGCGGGAACAGCGCATAGCTCTGGAACACCATGTTCACATCCCGCCGGTTCGGAGGATCGCCCGTCACGTCCCGGCCCTCCAGCCACACCACACCTTCCGTAGGGTCCTCGAACCCCGCCACGAGCCGCATCGTGGTGGTCTTCCCGCACCCCGAGGGGCCCAGCAGCGAGAAAAATTCTCCGCGCCCGATAGCCAGGTCGATCCCGGCCACCGCGGTCACCACCTCACCCCCGGACTGGAACTGCTTCACCACCCCCGCCAGCTCGATCGCGGAAACACCCTCATCTGCTCCGGCCGGGGGGCCGAACCGCCCGGCGCTGCGCCGCCCGGGCCTGGTTCGCGCTTGTGCGGCGCGAGCCGCGCCGGGCGCATCTGTCTCGGTCATCTCAGCGGGTGCCCCTCTTCCCAGGCTCCGGGCTGGTGCTCCAGCGCCCAGGCCATTGCCGAACCTGCCCTCGACGGCGCCTGGAGTCCATGGCTTGGTGGTAACGGGGCGATGTAGTCGCTGTGTGCCCTCGATGTGTAGCTCAGGTGGAGGCAGGAACGAATGCAGAGCGGCTCGAGCCAGATCAATTCGGCTCGAGCCGGGCCTCCACCCGGTCTCCATCCCTTCTCCGCGCACCGTGCGGGCCGTGCCCGGAGAATAAATTTTCGTGATCCACCGGCCTGCGAACG
>JASHQP010000285.1 GCA_030039095.1 Streptosporangiaceae bacterium | reverse complement strand
ATCTGGCCGCCCGGCGTGACACCGATGGCTGACCCTACGCCCGCCGTGCACGCCGCGCCGCCGGCCGCCATCGACGTGATCCTTGCCAAGCGGGACGGCCGGGCGCTCACCGACGCCGAGATCGACTGGCTGATCGCGGCCTACACCGCGGGCGCGGTCGCCGACGAGCAGATGTCCGCGCTGCTCATGGCCGTCTACTTCCGCGGCATGACGCCCGGTGAGCTGCGCGCCTGGACCTCGGCCATGATCAGTTCGGGCGAGCGGCTGGACCTGGGCGCCGTCGCCGCGCCCACCGTCGACAAGCACTCGACCGGCGGGGTCGGCGACAAGGTCTCGCTGATCCTCGCCCCGCTGGTCGCGAGCTGCGGCGCCGCCGTGCCGCAGCTGTCCGGGCGCGGCCTCGGCCACACCGGCGGCACCCTGGACAAGCTGGAGTCGATACCGGGCTGGCGGGACGCGCTCTCCGCGGACGAGATGGTCGCGGTGCTGAACTCGGCGGGCTGCGTGATCTGCGCGGCAGGGGCCGGTCTCGCCCCGGCCGACCGCAGGCTGTACGCGCTGCGCGACGTCACCGGGACCGTCGAGTCGATCCCGCTGATCGCGAGCTCGATCATGTCCAAGAAGATCGCCGAGGGCACCGCTGCCCTGGTTCTCGACGTGAAGGTGGGCAGCGGCGCGTTCATGCGGGAGCTGCCCGCCGCGCGCGAGCTGGCGCGGACCATGGTCGGGCTCGGCGCCGAGGCGGGCGTACGGACCTCGGCGCTGCTCACGAGCATGGAGGCGCCGCTCGGCCGGGCGGTCGGCAACGCCGTCGAGGTCGAGGAGGCGGTCGCGACGCTGCGCGGCGAGGGCCCGCCCGACCTGGTCGAGGTGACGCTGGCGCTGGCCAGGGAGATGCTCGCGCTGGCAGGTGTGGACGCCGACCCGCAGGCCGCACTCGCCGACGGCCGCGCGCTCGACCGGTACCGCCTCATGATCGCCGCCCAGGGCGGGGACCCGGACGCGCCGCTGCCGCAGGCCCGGCACGTGCAGACCCTCACCGCCGGTGAGGACGGCTGGCTGCGGCGGCTCGACGCCCGCGCGGTCGGCGTGGCGGCATGGCGGCTCGGCGCGGGCCGGGCACGCAAGGAGGACCAGGTGAACCACGCGGCCGGCCTCGTCTGCCTGGCCAAGCCGGGCGACAGGGTCGCGGCGGGCCAGCCCATCCTGGAGCTGCGCACCGACGACGAGACCCGGTTCGGGCCCGCGTTCGCTGCCCTCGACGGAGCCACGGCGGTCGGCGCCGAGCCCGGAGCCGGCGATCCGCTGGTGATCGAGCGGATCACTGTCGGCTGAGCAGTTGCCGGCAGCAGCGGGGGGAGTGTGACAATGGGCGGGTGCCGGAGACCCAGGCGAGCCTTGACGAGATCCGCCGCGTGCCAAAGGTGCTGCTGCACGACCACCTCGACGGCGGGCTGCGCCCCGGCACGATCGTCGAGCTGGCCGCCGAGACCGGGTATCAGGGCCTGCCCACCACGGACGTCCACGAGCTGACCCGCTGGATGACCGGTGTGGCGCAGCGCGGCAGCCTCGAGTTCTTCCTGGAGGCCTTCGAGCACACGATCGGGGTGATGCAGACCCGGGACGCGCTGATCCGGGTGGCGGCCGAGTGCGCCGAGGACCTGGCCGCCGACGGCGTCGTGTACGCGGAGGTCAGGTTCGCCCCGGAGCAGCACGTGAGCGCCGGGCTGAGCCTGGACCAGGTGGTCGATGCGGTTCTCGAGGGGTTCCGGCGTGGCAGCCGGGGCCGGGACATCACCGTCTACGCCCTGCTCACCGCCATGCGCACCGCGGCCAGGTCGCTGGAGATCGCCGAGCTGGCCGTCCGGCACCGGGACGCGGGCGTGGTGGGTTTCGACATCGCGGGGGCCGAGGCCGGCAGCCCGCCCAGCCGGCACCTCGACGCGTTCCAGTATGTCGCGCGGGAGAACTTCCACAACACGATCCACGCGGGCGAGGGATTCGGGCTGCCCTCGATCTGGGAAGCGCTGCAGTGGTGCGGCGCGGAGCGGCTCGGGCATGGGGTCCGGATCATCGACGACATCCGGGTCGCAGCCGGCGGCGGGCACGCCTCGCTCGGCCGGCTGGCCAGCTACGTCCGGGACCGCCGGATCCCGCTGGAGATGTGCCCGACCTCGAACGTGCAGACCGGCGCGGTCACGTCGATCAAGGAGCACCCGATCGGGCTGCTGCGGGAGCTGCTGTTCCGGGTGACGGTCAACACCGACAACCGGCTGATGAGCGGGATCACCCTGTCGTCCGAGTTCCACGCGCTCGCCGAGGCGTTCGGCTACGGCTGGCGAGACATCGAGTGGCTCACGATCAACGCGATGAAGAGCGCGTTCGCGCCGTTCGACGAGCGGCTGAAGATCATCAATACGGTGATCAAGCCGGGCTTCGCCGCGGTCAGGGCGGGGCGGGCCGGGGAGCAGGCGTGAGCGGGAAAACGAGCATGAGCGAGGTGGCGACCGACCGGCGGTGGCTGTCCGAGATGGGCACCTCCGACGCCGCGCTGCGGCAGGTGCTGCACGGGCTGCCCGGCGTCGATCAGGTGGCCACCGAGGCCCGGGCGGCCGGGCTCGCCACCAGGTCGATCAAGCGCGATTCCAAGCTGCGGGCGCTGGACATGGCGGTCCGCATGGTCGACCTGACCACGCTGGAGGGCGCGGACACGCCGGGGAAGGTCCGGGCGATGTGCGCCAAGGCCCTCAGGCCGGACCCGTCCGACCCGTCGGTGCCGCCGGTCGCCGCCGTCTGCATCTACCCGGACCTGGTCGGCGTGGCCCGCGCCGCGGTCGCGGGCAGCGGCGTCGCCGTGGCGTCCGTGGCCACCGCGTTCCCCTCTGGCCGGGCGTCGCTCGCGGTGAAGCTCGCCGACGTGCGCGACGCCGTGAACGCCGGCGCCGACGAGGTGGACATGGTCATCGACCGTGGCGCGTTCCTGGCCGGGCGGTACGGCCAGGTGTACGAGGAGGTGCGGCAGGTGCGCGAGGCCTGCGGCACCGCGCACCTGAAGGTGATCCTGGAGACCGGCGAGCTGGCCACCCTGGACAACGTGTCCCGGGCGTCCTGGCTGGCGATGCTGGCGGGCGCGGACTTCATCAAGACCTCGACCGGCAAGATCTCTCCGGCGGCGACGCCGCCGGTGGCCGTGGTCATGCTGGCCGCCGTGCGCGACTACGCGCAGGCAACCGGCCGCCACGTCGGTGTGAAGGTGGCCGGCGGCGTCAGGACCGCCAAGGACGCCATCCGCTACCTGGTGCTGGTGCGCGAGACCGCCGGGCAGCCGTGGCTGACCCCGGCGCTGTTCCGGATCGGCGCGTCCAGCCTGCTCAACGACCTGCTGATGCAGCGCAGCAAGCAGCTCACCGGCCGCTACGCGGGCCCGGACTACTTCACGATCGATTAGCGGCCTGGAAGACCGTCCGCCTTCGTGCGCTGCCGCGGGCTTGCCACCAGCTTGGCTACGTCGTCGCGGTCGGCGTGGGCGTCGGGGTTGGGGTTGGCGTGGGCGTCGGGGTCGGGGTCGGCGTGGGTGACGGTGTGGGGCTCGGCGTCGGTGACGGGGTCGGGCTCGGCGTGGGCGAGGGGGTCGGGCTCGGCGTCGGCGAGACGGTCGGCTTTGTGGTCGGCACGACCAGGTTCGGGGTCTGCACGTGCTCGTGGCCGGACAGGAACAGCAGCACGGCCGCGACGACCACGCCGGAAACCGTGACCAGCCCGCCGAGCGCGGCACTGCGGACGAACGCGGAGCGCCGCTGGCTGCGCTTCCACTCCATCGTGCGGACCGCGGCCAGATCCGGCGGCAGCGCCGCCCGCTGCGCGGCCCAGCTGTTGAACGGCGCCGCCGCCATCCCGAGCGTCGGGAACAGCAGCAGGCCGGCCAGCAGCGGCCCGGCCAGCTCGGTGGCCTTGGTCAGCCCGGCCGCGATGCCGGCCAGGCCGAGCAGCGCCAGGGTCGTCTCGGCCCAGTTCGCCCGGAACGCCTCCCACCACTTGGCCTTCTCGCTGGTCTTGGGCGTGCGCAGGAACGCGGCCTTCTTGGCGAACAGGCCGAGTACCGAGGCCCTGGCCACGACCAGGGAGGTGGACTGCCAGATGAAGAACGCGCCGACCGCGTCCCGCCACGACGCGCCGGTGCCGCGGCGCAGCAGCGCGACCGCGCGCACCAGGCCGAGCAGCACCAGCACCGGGACCGTGGCCACGAGGAACGCGGTGAGCTTGCGGAACAGCTCGCCGCCGCCGGTGGCCAGGTTGACGGCACCGGCCAGCAGGAAGACCAGGAACACCAGGCCGAGCAAGTCGCCGTACCACTGCACGGCGCCGGACAGGTACGCCCACCGCTGGCCGTTGGTGAGCCGGTTCTGCTTGGACGGGCGGCCGGGCATCATCGAGCGCCAGTGCATCCGCAGGATCTGGATGCCGCCGAAACACCACCGGTAGCGCTGGCCCTTGAGCGCCTCGAACGTCAGCGGCATGATGCCCTTGCCGTAGGACTGGTCGATGTGGTATCCGGTCCAGCCGGCCCGCAGCAGCCGCAGCGACAGCTCCGCGTCCTCGGTGATGCACCACTCGTCCCAGCCGCCGAGCTGCTCGAGCGCGACGCGCCGGATCAGCCCCATCGTGCCCGCGAAGATCGCGCCGTCGCGCTCGTTGCGTGACGGCTGCGACACCGCGAAGAAGTACTTGTAGGAGTAGTACAGCCGCCGGTAGTAGCTGGCGCGCTCCCAGCCGCGGTAGTCCTGCGGCGCCTGGGTGAACCCGACCCACTGCTCGACGAACAGCGGCGCGCAGCGCCGGAGGAAGCCCCGGTCGAGCTGGTAGTCGGAGTCGACCACGCCGATGATCTCGGCGCGTTCGTCCGTCATCCGGTTCAGGGCGTAGTTCAGCGCCCCGGACTTGTAGCCGGGCCAGTCCGCCAGGTGCGCGAACTTCACGTTGTGCCGCCTGCACCAGGCCTCGACCGGCCGCCACAGGCTCTCGTCGTCCGTGTTGTCGTCGATCAGGATGACCTCGTAGCGCGGGTAGTCCAGGCGCACCAGCGAGCGCAGCGTGTCGATGACCATGTCCGGGGGCTCGTTGTGGGCCGGGACGTGCAGGCTGACGAACGGCAGCTCGCCGAGGGCCGGCAGCATCGCGGTCGAGACCGGCTCGATGCGCCGGTGCCACGTCTCCGAGCCGATCGCGTCGCAGATCTCCCAGAGGTAGGCGCTGGCCATGATCGCCGCGAACAGCTCGAACAGCCACAGCAGCACCCCGCCCGCCTCGCTGGCCGGGCCGAGATGGCTGTAGAACGTCCACTCGAGCACGTAGACGAGGTAGACGGCGAACAGGAAGATGCTCGTCGACCAGCACAGGTGGGCACGCGCGTTCCAGCGCCGGGTCACCGGCAGCCAGATCAGGCTGGCCACGATCAGCCCGGCCACGCCCGCGATCGTGTTGTGCTCGCTGACCCCGAGCAGCCGCATCGCGACCGCCACCAGCGCGGCGAGCACCACGGTGCCGATGATCGCGGACACGAACCTGCGGGTGGTGGGCCACGCCCCGGTGCTGCGCTTGGGGCGCGCGGCATGGACGAGGAGCGCGATCGTTCCCACCGGCGCGGCTATGATCCCGGCCAGCACGAGGGCAGCAAGCACAGCCCCGCCTCCCGCCGCTTCCTGACGTGAACAACCGCCGCCAACTACCCGCAACCTATCCCGGCCTAACAAAAAACACCCGCATTCGCTTGCGCCCCAGTTTTATCCGGCGGGAGGCGGACGTATCTGGGGCGCGGGAGCTGCCCCGGCCGGATGCCACAATGGGCTGATGAGCGTCGAGCTGAGCGGGACCGAGTGGGAGTACGCGCCGGCGCCCGAGTCGCGCGAGATCGTGACGATCGCACCCGAGTACGGGCTGTTCATCGACGGCGAGTTCGCGCCCGCCGCCGACGGGCGGCAGTTCGCGACGCTGAACCCGGCCAC
>JASHQP010000284.1 GCA_030039095.1 Streptosporangiaceae bacterium | reverse complement strand
CCATGAAGAGCGGCATCGCCTGCCCGGCGATCACGGCCAGCACCATCGGGATGGACTGCACCTGGAGCGCGGCGCTCAGCTGCGGATTGGCGTCCACGTCCACCTTGGCCAGGACCCACGCGCCGTTGGCCTCGCCAGCCAGCTTCTCCAGCACCGGCGAGAGCTGCTTGCACGGCCCGCACCACTCGGCCCACAGGTCCAAGATCACCGGAACGGTGCGCGACCTCTCGACGACGTCGGTGTTGAAGGTCTGGTCGGTGACGTCGATCACGCTGGCGTTGCCGGCGCCTGCCTGGTCCCCCGAGTCGGCTGCGCTGGCCGCCTGCTGCCTGCGCTGCGCGGCGGCCTGCCGGGCGCCCAGGTCAACGGCGCCGTGTAGGGAGAAATCCCGCGACTGCTGCATGTCTCTATCCTGCCGTATCACTCGGACCGCCCGGTCCCGTGGCGTCCGCCTGGCCGCGTCGCTCGAGCCGATCGTGCCGCATCCGCCGCAGCACCGGCAGGGCGGCGAAATAGGAGCCGGCGGCCGCGATGCCGCCGATGGCGATGTCGACCGAGATCCTGCCCTGCTTGGCCCAGTACACGTCCTTCAGGTCGAGCAGCAGCGCGAACTCGTCGACGATGAGCGCCAGGCCACTGCCGTAGCTGAGCGCAACCGCCGGGTGCCTGCGGGTCCGGTCGTCCCCGTGCACCGCGATCGCGCCGACACCGGCGAGCATGCCGATGCCCCACATGTAGTGGTGCAGGTGCTCGCCCCCCGCGCTGAGGTTGTGAAACGGGCCACGCCCGGCCCTGATGCTGTACGTGATCCCCCGTACCGCGCCGAACGTCGCGGAGAACGAGAGCCAGCTCAGCAGCGCGGACCGCTGGGTCGCGTCGAGCTCCTCGCGGAACGCGGTGTTCAGGTCGCGGGCCAGGTGCGGAAGTGCAGTCACAGGGGAACGATACGCGGAACTCAGAACGCCGGAACCTCAAAGTAGCTGCCCCACTCGTCACGCAGCGCTCCGCAGATCTCGCCGAGGGTAGCCTCGGCGCGCGCCGCGTCCAGCATGGAGGGGATCATGTTCTCGCCGGACCTGGCCGCGCCGAGCATCGCGGCGAGCGCCGCGTCGACCGCCGCCTGATCCCGGGCCGTCCGCCGCTCGGCCAGCTCGCGCACCTGCTCGCGCTCGACCTCATGGCTGACCCGCATGATCTCCACGGGCTCCCCCACGGTGTCGGTCAGGCAGTTGACGCCGACGACCCGCTTGTCGCCCTTCTCCAGCTTCTGCTGGTAGGCGAAGGCGGACTCGGCGATCTCCGCCATGAACCAGCCGTCCTCGATTCCGCGCAGGATCCCCGCGGTCATGGTGCCGTCCGGGCTCATCTCGCGGATCTTGGTGAAGACGGCCTCCGCCTCGGCCTCCAGCCGGTCGGTCAGGGCCTCCAGGTACCAGGAGCCGCCCAGCGGGTCCGCCACGTTCGTCACGCCGGTCTCTTCCATGATCACCTGCTGGGTGCGCAGCGCGATCTCGGCCGCCTTCTCGCTCGGCAGCGCCAGCACCTCGTCGAGCGCGTTGGTGTGCAGCGAGTTGGTGCCGCCCAGCACCGCGGCGAGCGCCTCGATCGCGGTCCGGACCACGTTGTTGTCCGGCTGCTGCGCGGTCAGCGAGACCCCGGCCGTCTGGGTGTGGAAGCGGAGCCACTGCGCCCGCTCGGTCCTGGCGCCGTACACGTCGCGCAGCCACCGGGCCCAGATCCGCCGGGCGGCCCGGAACTTCGCGATCTCCTCGAAGAAGTCGACGTGCGCGTCGAAGAAGAACGACAGGCCCGGGGCGAACACCTCGATGTCGAGCCCGCGGTCGAGCCCGAGCTCGACGTAGCCGAAGCCGTCGGCGAGCGTGAACGCCAGTTCCTGCGCTGCCGTGGCGCCCGCCTCCCTGATGTGGTAGCCGGACACGGAGAGCGGCTTGTAGTCGGGGATGTTCGCCGCGCAGTACTCCATGAGGTCGCCGATCAGCTTCAGGTGGGGCTGCGGCGGGAACAGCCACTCCTTCTGGGCGATGTACTCCTTGAAGATGTCGGTCTGCAGCGTGCCGTTCAGCTTGCCCAGGTCGGCTCCCTGGCGCTCGGCGGCGGCGAGGTACATGCAGAACACCGGCACCGCGGGCCCGCTGATCGTCATCGACGTGGTGACGTCGGCGAGCGGAATGCCGCCGAACAGGACGTCCATGTCGGCGGCCGAGTCGATCGCCACGCCGCAGTGACCCACCTCGCCGAGCGACCGCGGGTCGTCGGAGTCGCGCCCCATGAGCGTGGGCATGTCGAACGCCACGGAGAGCCCGCCGCCACCGCCACGAAGCAGCATCTTGTACCGCTCGTTGGTGGCTGCCGCGTTCCCGAACCCGGAAAACTGCCGGATCGTCCACGTCCTGCCGCGGTACCCGGCCGGGTACAGCCCGCGCGTGAACGGGTACTCCCCGGGCCAGCCGATGCGCTCGAAGCCCGGGACCACGGCGCCCTCAGGCGGCCCGTACACGGGATCGACCTCGATCCCGGACAGCGTGCTGAAGTCGGCGTCCCGGATCCGGGATGCGTCGTACCGCCGCTGCCAGCGCTGCCGGCCGGCGTCGCCTGAATCCATCGGTGCCTCCCGCAGATAGTAGGACGTCCTACTATCTAGCCCAGTCTATGCCAGGGGCCGGAACGTTTCGTCCGCGGCTTGGCCAACCGAACGGCGGGGTCCGCCGTCTTTAGTTGTCAGGGGGAGCGCTCGGGCGCTGCCCTGGTCCGGGCATCATCGCTGCGACGTGCCGAATGTGTGGTAGAACCAATGCGATATCGCGTAGGTGACGCCGTGAAGGGGGCAGGGGCGGTGGGCGGCGCCGCGGTCCTCGGTGACGTCGCAACCGTGCCGGGACCACGGGTTGCGTTCTCGGCTCCGGCGGTAAGGCAAGGGAACTCGGTGGCCAGGCTCAGATCCTTCGACCCCGAGGCGGCCGAGGAACTCTTCAGCGCCTGCTACCCCCGGCTGGCCGGCTGGGTGCGCCGGCTGGTCGACGACGACGAGACCGCGCACGAGATCGCTTCCGAGGCGTTCACGAGGCTGCTCGCCCGGTGGTCGGCCCTGGACAGCCCGCAGAGCTACCTGTACATGATCGCGACCAACCTGGTCAGGGACCACTGGCGCAAGTCGGGCAGGGAGCGCAAGGCGATCCGCAGCCTGACCGCGGTGGCCCCGATCGACCCCGCCTACCACCCGGCGCAGGACGTGGACGTGCGGGCGCTGATCGAGGGGCTCCCACCGCGGCTGCGCAGCGCATTCCTGCTGCACTACTACGCGGGATTCGGGGTGCGCGAGGTCGCCACGATGCTCGGCAGGCCCGAGGGAACGGTCAAGGCCGACCTGCATCACGCGCGGGCCCGGCTGAGGGCCGCCCTCGAGGACCCGCGGGGAGAATCCGATGGGTGAGCCACGGGACCGGATCGACGAGTGGCTGAGCACCGACGTCGAGCCGCTGGCGCCGCCGCCGGGAGCCTTCGGCAGGATCCGGCAGCGGGCGCGCAGGAGGAAGCTCAGCCGCGCGCTGATCTCGGCGGCAGGCATCGTGGTCGTGATCGCAGCGGCCGTGACCGTCCCGCAGATCGCGAGCTCACTGCGAAGCCATGGCCCGGGCCCGGGCCAGCCCGTGGCGGAAGGGTCACGCCCGGTCCAGGTCCGGCCCACGGTAACCGGCGCGGGCGGCGTCAGTCCCAACTCCCAGTCGAGCAGCGCGGTCACACCTCCGGGCTCGGCCCTGTCGCCCGCGGGCTCCGGGAACCCCGTTCCAGCGAACTTCCAGCCCACCTCCGTCACGTTCGTCGGGCTGACGATCGGCGCCGTGATCGGCCAGGCGGGCACCCCCGGCCACTGCGCCACGCGCTATTGCACGTCCCTGGCCGGGACGTCGGACTACGGCAGCGAGTGGTACGGGGTGAGCGCTCCGCTCACCGGGGCGCCGGACGGATCGTCGGGTGTCGGCCAGGTCCGCTTCCTCAACACCAGCGACGGCTGGGCGTTCGGCCCGGAACTCTGGGCCACCACCAACGGCGGCGCGAACTGGACCAGGCAGCACACCGGCGGCATGCGGGTCACCGACCTGGAGACCGCGGGCAACCGCGCGTTCGCGCTGTTCGCGACCTGCACGGGCAGCGGCGCCGCCTACGCGGCGGACTGCACCGCGTTCTCGCTCTACACGTCCGTGGCGGGCAGCGGCCGGTGGCAGCCGGTGCCGGGGCCGGTCTCCGACCTGCATCCGTCGCAGACAACGGGCGGCGCCTCGGCCAGCCTGGTGCTCACCGGAGGGCCGGCCAGCGGCAGGGGCTACCTGCTCGCGCCCTCCGGCGCACTGCTCAGCGGGCCGCTGACCGGCGCGGCCTGGAGCGTCGTGAGCCAGCAGCAGCAATGCCTGCCCGGCTCGCCCGGCCCGGACGGCCAGCCGACCGGGGCCCTGCTCGCCGCCGACTCCGACGCCTTGCTGCTGGTGTGCACCAGCGCGACCGACGCGGCGACCGGCTCGCAGACGAAGTCGGTCATCGAGTCCTCCGACGACGGCAAGACCTGGTCGGCGGCTCAGTCCGCGGACTCCAGCGGCATCGCGGCGTCGGTCGCCATCCAGGGCAGCAGCCTGGTCGTGCTGGCGACGGGCGCAGGCCTGTACGTGTCGGCCAACGGCGGCGGCACCTGGCGGCTGGCCCAAGCCAGCCCGGCGAGCGCCGCCGCGGGCGAAGGCGGGTTCAGCTACGTCGGCATGACCAGCGCGTCCGACGGCGTTGCGCTGCCCGCCGACGCCGGCCTGCACGAGGTGTTCATCACCACCGACAGCGGCCGGACCTGGCGGGCGCACGCGGTCAGCCAGGCCTGAAGTCCCCGGCGGTGACCCGGAGCCCGCGCAGCATCGCGAACATCTCCTCGAGCTGACCCTTGTCGTAGCCGCCGAGGGCGAAGTCGGCCGCCATCAGGTCCGCGGTCGCGCGCCCGGCCACCTCGCGGCCGGCGGGGGTGATCTCGGCCAGCGTTCCCCTGCCGTCCGCAGGGTTGGGCCTGCGCACCACAAAGCCCTGCGCCTCGAGCCTGTTGATGGTGTTGGTGACGCTCGTCGGGTGCACCATCAGCCGCTCCCCGATCAGCCGCAGCGGCAGCGCCCCCTCCCTGCTGAACTGGAGCAGCACCAGGGCCTCGTACCGGGCGAACGTCAGCCCGTGCGGCCGCAGCAGCGCATCGAGCTCGGCGATCAGGATCTGCTGGGCCCGCATGATGGACGTGACGGCCGCCATGGCCCGGGAGTCCCCGAACCTGCGTTCCCAGATTTCCGCGGCACGTGCGATCGGGTCGAACGGAAGGTCAAGGGACTTGTGCACACGCACAAGGTACCGGTAGCGACACGGGGTCTCGCGCGTGGATTGGGCCGGCGAGAGCTGGTTATATTACCTGCTGGGAGACGTAGCACGAAGTCGTTCGGGGGAAGTGCCGCGTCAGATACCGGGGGACATAGTGCGGTCGAGTGGTGCCATGGCGACCATGACGCCCCTGCTCGCCGCCGGGGTCGGGGCATCGCGCGGCTGGCGGAGCGGACGGCTTCGCTCGGCAAGCTTCCGCCTCGACGCACCGGGTCCACCGGGTCCACCGGATGCCCCGCTCTACGGCGTTGCGCCTTTCGGCATCGCGGTCAGCAGGAAGAGCGTGGCGACCACGCTGATCGACCTGCTCGCCGGGCTGACAAGGCCGGCTTACGGGGAACTACGGGTGCTCGGTGAGGACCTGACCACGGCCAGGGGCCGGTCCGCGCTGCGCACCAGGGTCGGCGTGGCACGCCGGGACGCCAGGCCCCAGCCTGCGTTCCGGGTTCGCGGGCTGGTCGAGCACGCGGCCAGGCTGGCCGGGCTGCCGGCCCGGGACCGGGACCTGATGGCCGCCGCGATCGTCGACCGGCTGGCGCTGACGCCGTGGTCCGACGTGCCGCTGCGGTCAGCACCCGACGTTATCTCCCGCCGGGCCAGGCTGGCCGCGGCCGCCGTGCACCAGCCGGACCTGCTGCTGATCGACGGCATGCTCGACGACCTCGGTGACGGCGACACGATCGCCCTGGCCGAGGCCGTCCGTGACCTGGGCCGGGACATGATCGTGGTGGCTGTCGGCCGCGATTCCTCCGCCCTGGATCTGGCCTGCACCGAGGTCCTCACGCTCGCCGACGGGATCCTGGTCCAGCCGGCCCATTCGCCGCACCCCGAGGTGGCGCCGGCCAGCCCCACCCTGCTCGCCCACTGACCCCGCCCCGCTCGCGTATTAGCCCCACCCTGACCCACCCCGTAAGCTGCGGAAGTGGACTGGAGCCTGATCGACTGCGGGCGCAAGGGGCACGTGACCTACGCCCCCTCCGAGGCCGAGGTGCGCCAGCACCTGCGGGCGCGGGCCGAATCGGGCGAGGCGTGGCGCTGCCTTCGCTGCGGTGCGTACGTCACCGGCGAGCCGCAGATGTCGGGTCCAGCCGCGGACGCGCCGGTCGTGCTCCGGGGCAAAGAGGTGCGCAGCGCCCTCATCCTGCGGGTCTTCGCCGTCGAGCGCTTCCTGCGCGCGCTGGCCGTGGCCGCGATCTCGTTCGCGGTGTGGCGGTTCGAATACGCCCGGGAGACCATCGAGCAGGCCTTCGACCGCGAGCGCCCCGAACTGCGCAGCCTGTTCCACCAGCTTGGCTACAACATCGATAACTCCAAGCTGGTGGGGCTGTTCAATCGCGCGCTGACGCTCAGCCCGGCCACAATCAAGCTGCTCGCGATCGGGCTGGCCTGCTACGCCGCGATCGAGGTCGTCGAGGGCATCGGCCTGTGGGTCGGCAAGCGCTGGGGCGAGTACTTCGCGATGGTCGCCACCTCGGCCGGCCTGCCACTGGAGATCTACGACCTGGTGAACAAAGTGAGCGCGATCGGGTTCATCCTGTTCGCCATCAACCTGTTCCTGGTGCTGTACCTGGTCATCACCAAGCGGCTGTTCGGCGCGCGGGGCGGCAAGAAGGCCTACGACGCCCGGTTGCGCAGCGAATCCATCATGGACGCGGCCATCGCCGCCGCAGCCGCCCTCCACCCCGCCGAGCCCGCGCCGCCCACCCCCGGCGCTCCTTCCCCCGGCGCGAAGCCAGGCGCACGCACCTCGGCCGCCGGGCGGGACGCTCACGCCACACAGACACAGCCGGACGCGCGCACCCCAGCCACCCGGCCAGACGCTCACGCCACAGACGGCCAGCCCGCGACACCCAGCGACGCACCCGCCGGAACCGACTCGGCTCGCGCCGCCCCCTGACCGCGCCCTCTCCCCCGAGCGGCGCTGCCCCGGCTCGCCGTGGCGGCAATAGTGTCGAAGTGCCGGCGCTGTCGTCCTAGGAGCAGCAACGGGCCGGCGACACGGCTGGCAGCGCTCGAGGCGTGCCCGATATGCTGCTTATGCCGGATTTTTGACGTGATGGTCGGCCGGATTGGGACGGGCTCCCCATTTCGGAGAGCAATATCTCGGTTCGCAAGGCTGACCAGAATCGTCGGCCTAATCTCGGCCCGGCCATTTTCCGGGCTGCCGCGACTGAACGTTCATACACATCGTGTAAATGCGCTGATCGGTTATCCGTCGATGAGCTCGTCGGCGGCCGAGTAGGGGTCGAGCTTGCCGGAGGCGACCTGGCCGGCCAGATCCTCCAAACGCGCCTCGCCGGGCAGCGCGCCCAGCCGCTTCCGCACCTGCGCCACGGCCAGTGCCGTGATCTCCTCCCGGGCGCGGGCCACCCGGCGGCGCTCCCCCTCACCCGACTCGGCCAGCCACGAGGCGTGCTCGTCGAGCCGGCCGACGAGATCGTCGACCCCCTCGCCGCTCGCTGCGCTCGACAAGACGATCGGCGGCTTCCACGCACCCTCGTCACGCTGTGGCGCCATGGCCAGCATCGTGCGCAGATCCCGGACCGCCTCCTGCGCGCCGGGGCGGTCGGCCTTGTTCACCACGAAGACGTCGGCGATCTCCAGGATCCCCGCCTTGGCCGCCTGCACCGAGTCACCCATGCCGGGTGCCACGATCACCAGCGTCGTGTCGGCCAGGGAGGCGATGGCCACCTCGGCCTGGCCGACGCCCACGCTCTCGATCAGGACCACGTCGAACCCGGCCGCGTCCAGGATCCGCAGCGCCTGCGGTGCCGCCCAGGACAGGCCGCCCAGGTGCCCGCGGCTGGCCATGGAGCGGATGAACACGCCGTCGTCCGTGGCGTGCTCCTGCATCCTCACCCGGTCACCGAGGAGGGCTCCGCCGGTGAACGGCGACGTGGGGTCCACGGCGAGGACGCCGACCCGCTGCCCCCGGCCGCGGTAGGCCCGGATCAGCGCGCCCGTGATCGTCGACTTTCCGACGCCCGGCGCGCCGGTCAGGCCGATGACGCGAGCCTGGCCGGTGCGCGGCGCGATCAGCTTCATCACGCGGCGCAGCTGCGGCGAGC
>JASHQP010000283.1 GCA_030039095.1 Streptosporangiaceae bacterium | reverse complement strand
ACCGGCCGGCACCCGCGCCCGCTGGCCGGGGCGGCACCCGGCCCGGCGGGGCGGCGGCACGGGACCCGCTGGCCGGGCTCACCGACCGCGAGCTCGAGGTGCTGCGCCTGCTCGCGGCGGGGCAGAGCAACAGGGAGATCGGCACGAAGCTGTTCATCGCGCCCAAGACCGCCAGCGTGCACGTCTCCAACATCCTGGCCAAGCTCGGCGCGGCCAGCCGGACCGAGGCCGCGGCGATCGCGCACGCGCAGGGCATCGGCCTGCCCACACAGCGGAAGAGCTGAGGACGCCTTGGCGGTGCCGCGGACATCCCCGGATTCCGTGCTGTTCACGACGTACAACACGCTCAACCTGTTCCAGGAGGACACACCGCCCGAGCGTGACCGCTACCAGCTCGTCGTCGACACGATCCGGGCCCTGGACACGGACGTGCTGGCGGTGCAGGAAATCCGCGCGCCGGACGAGCGGACCGCGCAGCAGCGGCTGCGCCAGCTCGCCGACGACGCCGGGCTGCGCTGCACCGTGCCCCGCCCGGACGGCGACGGCCAGCCGGCGCTGGCCATGGGCGCGCACGGCTATCACTGCGGGCTGCTGTGGCGCGACGGCATCGACCCGGTGCCCTGCTCACTGCGCTGCCACGGGGCCGGGTACTTCTGGCACTCCCTGGTCAGCGTGGCGCTGGACGCCGGCGGGACCCAGGTGCGGCACGCGGCCCATCACGCCACGCCGTTCGGCAGGAGAATGCGGGCCGACCAGAACGAGCTGCTCGTCGGCCTGGTGACCCGCCCGCCCGGTGTCCTGCCGACGCTGGTCGGCGCCGACTGGAACACGACCTGCGCGGACCGGGTGCGTGACGAGGCAACCGGGAAGTGGGTGCTGTACGAGCCCGCCGACCCTTTTGCAGGCGCCGAGTGGTCCAGCGGCATGATCTTTCACTGCGAGTGGGATTACGACGAGGCCGGGCGGCGGCGCCACCGCGCCGACCTGGAAGCCGGAGACGTGCTCTGGTCCGGCGGCCTGTACGACGCGGCAGCCGCCCTGCGCGCGCCGTGGCACCCCACCTTCGGCCACAGCCCGGCAGAGCCCGGCGCGGCTCGCGGAGCGTGGTGGCGCATCGATGGCATCCGGGTGACCACGCCGGTGCTCGGTGCGCTGCGCGCTCACCACGTCGAGGACACCGGCCCGGCCCGGCGGGCCTCCGACCACCTGCCGGTCACCGTGGAGTACGCGCCCGCGGCGCTCGGGCCGGCCTGACCGGATGGCGGCATCCCATCGAATATGTGTTTGACGGTGTCCGTAAGCTCGAACTATGAAGCGAGAACTGCAGGGCTCGCTGCTCGACCTGTGCGCAGAGGAAGGCCCGGGGCCGCTGGGTTCGGCCGTGCAGCGGACCGCACTCGACCACGGTGCGTGGATCGACCTGCGGCCCGCCTGGATCGCCGGGGCGGACGAGCTGTTCGAGCGGCTGGCCGAGACCGTCCCGTGGCGGGCCGAGCGGCGGCACATGTACGACCGCGTCGTCGACGTCCCGCGGCTGCTCAGCTTCTACGCCGAGGGGGAGCCGCTGCCGGACCCGATGCTCGATGACGCGAAGCGGGCGCTCGACGAGCACTACGCCGGGGAACTCGGTGAGCCGTTCCGCACGGCGGGCCTGTGCCTGTACCGCGACGGCCGGGACAGCGTCGCCTGGCACGGCGACACGATCGGCCGCGGGAGCACGCAGGACACCATGGTCGCGATCGTCTCGCTCGGCGCGCCCCGCTCGCTGCTGCTCCGCCCGCGCGGTGGTGGCGGCCCGACCCTGCGCCACGACCTGGGCCACGGCGACCTGCTGGTGATGGGCGGCAGCTGCCAGCGCACCTGGGAGCACGCGATACCCAAGAGCACCCGCGCCGCCGGCCCCAGGATCAGCGTCCAGTTCCGCCCCCGCGACGTCCGCTGAGCGGGCTCCGCGGCACCGTGACCGTCACGGCTTGCGGGCCAGGGCCGTGTAGGTCGGCAAGGTCGCCGCGCTGGCTCGTGTCTCGCCCGGTGCCCACTGGCCGAGCGACACGATGCCGGGCGGGACGAGGTCCAGGCCGCGGAAGAACCGGGCGAACTCCTCCCGCGACCGAAGAGTGATCGGGATCGCGGTGTGCGCGTTGTAGGTGCTGGTCGCCTCCGGTTGCCCGGTCTCCTCGATGTCGCTGGAGGCGTGCGAGAGCGTGAGGTAGCTGCCGGGAACGAGAGCGTCCATGTACGCGCCGGGGAGCGAGTACGGATCACTGGCGTCCGGGATGAAGTGCAGAAGGCCCAGCATGATGACGGCAACCGGCTGGCCGAGGTCCAGGGTCTGCGCAGCCCCGGCGAGAACCTTGCCCACGTCCCGCGCGTCGGCGTCGATATACGCACAGTGGCCGCTGCGGTTGCTGCGCAGCAGCGCCCGCGAGTGCGCCAGCACGATCGGGTCGTTGTCGACATACACGATCCGGGCCTCGGGCGCCGCTCGCTGTGCCAGCTCATGGGTGTTGTCCGCGGTCGGCAGGCCGGTCCCGATGTCGAGGAACTGGCGGATGCCGAGATCGGCCGCCAGATGGTGCACGACGGCCGACAGGAACAGCCTGCACCCGCGGGCGATCTGAGCCATGACGGGCATGACGCGGAGAATGTCCTCCGCCACCCGGCGGTCGGCCGCGAAGTTGTCCTTACCGCCGAGCCAGTAGTCATACACCCGGGCGGGATGGGGCACGCCGGTATCGAAACTGGGCATGGCCCATCCTACGAGGCCGGGCGCGTCACGTTCCTGACGAACCAGGCCGACTGAGACAGCGCGCTGTCGGCGGCGGGCGCTGCGCCCGGTCATGCGGCGGTACCGGCGGGCCGCCCGGCGCCGATGACCGCCACCCGGTGAGGCATGGGAACCTCCCTGGATCAGCCGCTCGCGGCCGACGGGGCGAGAGCGTCGAGCAGTTCCGCGGCCCGTGCAGTGGCCGCGGCCGGGTCGACGTTCGGCGAACCCACCTGCGGATCCCAGTTCAGGTCGTAGAAGATCTCGGTGACGCCCTGGCTGGCCAGCCACTGCGTGTCTTCCCTGATCTGGCCGGGGCTCCCGGACAGCAGCAGCCGGTCCCCGCCGGAGCCCGCCCGCTCCGCTCCGGCCCGCACCACGCCGCGGCACACGATCCGCAGCGCTTCCGGGTCGCGTCC
>JASHQP010000024.1 GCA_030039095.1 Streptosporangiaceae bacterium | reverse complement strand
GAGACCAGCCCCGGGGCGGTGCCGTCGACCCGGGCGGCGGTCTCGAGCGCGCGTACCACGGTCGTGCCCACCGCGATCACCCGCCCGCCGCTGCGCCTGGTCAGGTTCACGAGCCGGGCCGTGGCCGGCGGGACGTCGAACGGCTCCGGATAGGGATCTTCGTCGCCCTCCAGCGAGGAGACGCCGGTGTGCAGGGTGACCGGCGCGAACGTGATGCCGCGCGCCACCAGCCTGGCGACGATCTCGTGCGTGAACGGGCGGCTCGCGCTCGGCATCTCCGCACTGCCCGGGGTGGTGCCGAAGACCGTCTGGTACGACTCGATCGGCCACGGCCGCCTCACGTACGAGTACCTGATCGGCGAGCCGCGCCGCAGCAGGTAGGGCACGACGGCGGTGGACAGCCGGGCACGCCAGAGCCGCTGCGTGTATCTCGTCTCGAGAGCCAGAACGGGCCGCCCGGGCAGCTCGAGCTCCTGCCCGGGCCATCCGCCGTGGTAGGGCACCGTGCTGCCGCCCTGGACTTCACGCAGCTCGACCAGCCAGTCCCCGTCCGGCAGCGGAGTGGAGAAGTGCACGGCGAGCCCGGTGGGCACCGTCCGCCCGGCAGGCCCGGCAGGCCCGGCAGGCCCGGCAGGCCCGGCAGGCCGGGTAAGCCGGTCAGGCCGGTCAGGCTGGGTAAGCCGGGTATCGGCCGGCCGCACGGCCGCCGGCAGCGTGGCCGACGTGTTGACCACGAGCAGATCCCCCGGCAGCAGCAGCGACGGCAGGTCGGTGAACGCGTGGTGGCTGATCTCGCCGGCTGTGCCGCGGCTGACCAGCATGGCCACGCCGTCCCGCGCAACGCCCCTGGCCTCGGGCGGTTCGTGCGCCTCGCGCTCGGGAGGGAGCGTGAACGCGAGGGCATCGCGCGCGTCGGCCAGTTCGGCGACGGCCGTCATGACGCCACCCCCGACGGCATCAGCTCGGCGGCGCGGTACCGGCCATCCGGCAGCCGCTCTGCGATCAGCCGGAGGAATGCCGGGACAACGGTCTCGGGCAGCGGGCGGTCGGAGATGTCCTCCCCGGGGAACGCGTCGGCGTGCATGCGAGTGCGGATGTCGCCCGGATCCACCCACCACACCCGGACCACGTTCTCCTCGGCCGCCAGCACGTGGCTCGCCTGCTCCAGCGCCGCCTTGGCCGCGCCGTAGCCGCCCCAGCCCGCGTACGGCTCGACCGCCGCGTCCGACGTGATGTTCAGCACCGCGCCGCCGCGGCGCCGCAGCGCCGGCAGCAGCAGCTGGGTGAGCGCGACCGGTGCCAGCACGTTCACCTCGAAGGCGTCCCTGAGCTCCGCGATCGGGTAGTCGGCGAGCGCGGGGAGCGGGCTGGCGCCGAGCGTCCCCGCGTTGTTGACCAGCAGGTCCGGGCCGCCGAGTTCGGCGGCGGCGTCGCGGAGCGCCGCGCGGTGCGCCGGGTCGGTGACGTCGCCGGCGATCTGGATCACCCGGCCGGACCCGGGCAGGCTGGCCACCGCTTCGTCGAGGGCGCCGGGGTCGCGGGCGTCGATCACGAGCGCCCAGCCCGCGGCGGCCAGGCCGCGGGCGAGCGCCAGGCCGAGGCCGCGGGACGCTCCGGTGATCACTGCGTTCTTCTTCTCGTCCATGTTCCCGACGCTAGGCAGCGGGCCGCGGCGAAACATCGGGCGCCCGGCCGGACCGGCCTGGTCCGATGGTCCTAGGACCTTCGCCCGGTCCCGCGGGGCGGGACTGCCGGTACCGTGCCAGGTGTGAGCCGGATCAACCGCGACGACGGGCTGCCCACCGCGGGCGGCGAGGACGACAGGCTGCCGACCGCGGGCGGCGAGGACGACGTGCTGCAGCAGGTCAGCCAAGTCGTGCTCGCGGTCGCCCGGCAGCTGTCCACCCGCGACGTGCTGCAGATGATCGTCCGCTCGGCCCGCTCGCTGGTCAACGCCCGGTACGCGGCGCTCGGCGTGCCCGACGACCAGGGCTCGTTCGCCGAGTTCCTCGTCGACGGCATATCGGAGCGCCAGCAGAAGGCCATCGGGCCCATACCCCGCCAGCACGGCCTGCTCGGCGCGCTGCTGCGCGAGGGAGAGCCGGTGCGGATCCGCGACATCCGCGCCGATCCCCGGTTCGAGTGGTGGCCGTCTGCTCACCCCGACATGTCCGACTTCCTCGGCGTCCCGATCAAGGACGATCGCGTGGTCCTCGGCATCATTTTCGCCGCCTGCAAGCGCGACCCTGGCGGCTTCACCGGACGCGACGAGCAGCTGCTCGGCCTGTTCGCCTCGCACGCAGCCATCGCGCTGACCAACGCCCGGCTGTACGAGCGCGGCCGCGAGCTCTCCGTTCTCGAGGAGCGAGCCCGGCTGGCCAGGGAGCTGCACGACGCGGTATCCCAGAAGCTGTTCAGCATCCGGGCCAAGTCCCGCGCCGCTGAAGTGCTGGTCTCGAGAGATCCGGAACGGGCCGCGGCCGAGATCCAGAGTGTGGCAGCGCTGGCCGGGCAGGCCCACGCCGAGCTGAGGGCGGTGATCGACGGCCTGGCCCCGCCCGACCTGGCCGCCGGGGGGCTGGCCGGGTCGCTGCGCAGCTACGCGGTGCTCGCGGGCCGCACCTACGGGGTCGAGGTGCAATTCCACGCGGCCGCGCAGCTGCCCTCGCTGGGGGCGCAGCGGGAAACCGCGATCTACCGTGTGGCCCAGGAGGCGCTGCACAACGCGTTCCGGCACTCCGGCGCGAGCTCGGTCTGCGTGTCGCTCACGGCCACCCGGCGCCGGGTGGTCCTCGAGGTCGCCGATCACGGCAGCGGGTTCGCGGCTGAGACCCCCTCTGGCGGCCTGGGGCTCGCGTCGATGCGGGAACGGGCGGCGGCCGCTGGGGGAACGCTGACGGTGCGCTCCGGGCCGGGAGAGGGAACTCTGGTGCGGCTCGAGCTTCCGGCCGGGAGTGAGCGGTCGTGACCGGGCCGATCACCGTGCTGATCGCCGACGATCACCCGGTCGTCCGGCAGGGGCTGCAGGTGCTGCTCAGCGTGCAGGACGACATCGAGGTGGTCGGCGAGGCGGCCGACGGCGGCCAGGCTGTCGCGATGGCGGCCGAGCTGGAGCCGGACGTGATCCTGCTCGACCTCAAGCTGCCGGTGATGGACGGCATCGACGTGCTGCGGGCCCTGCGGGACTCGGGGCGCGCCGTACGCGCCCTGGTGCTGACCAGCGCGCCCGACCGGACCCTGGTGGCGCTGGCGGTGCAGGCCGGCGCGGCAGGGTTCCTGTACAAGGACATCGACCCCGACGCCCTGGTCCGGGCCATTCGCTCGGTGCACGACGGGCACACGCTGCTCGCGCCCGACGCGGCCGGGTCGCTGCTGCGCTCCGGTGCCGCGACTCCGGCGGTGCAGGGAATCGGCGCGCTCACCGCCCGCGAGCGCGAGGTGCTCGCGCAGATCGCCGACGGCCGCTCGAACCGGGAAATCGCGAGGCTGCTGCGGGTGTCGGAGAAGACAGTGAAGACCCACGTCAGCTCCGTGCTCGCGAAGCTCGGCGTGGCCGACCGCACTCAGGCGGCGCTCCTTGCCGTGCGGCAGCTCGAGAGATAATCTGCGCCCGACCCCGATGGAGCGCCGGAATCGGCGGGCGTAGGTTCGGTCCCAAGGATGGCGGGGCAGCGGGAAGGAGCCGCATGTCGGATGAGGTGCTGCGGCTTCGCGGGGTCGGAGTCCGGTACCAGCGGTCCATGCTGCTCCGGGACGTCGACTGGACGGTCCGCAGCGACGAGAGCTGGGTGGTGATCGGGCCGAACGGCGCCGGGAAGACGACCCTGCTGCAGGTCGCCGCCGCGCAGCTGATGCCCACCGACGGCACGGCCGAGATACTGGGCGAACGCCTCGACGGAGCGGACCTGCAGGATCTGCGGAGCAGGATCGGGTTCGCCAGCGCGATCGTGGCGGACCGGGTGCCCCCCTCGGAGAAGGTCATCGACCTGGTGCTGTCCGCCTCCTACGGCATCCTGGGCCGCGACAACGAGGATTACGACTCGTTCGACGTCACCCGGGCCGTGGAACTGCTCGACGCGCTCGGCTGCGCGCACCTGATCAGGCGCAGGTTCCTGACCCTGTCCGAGGGCGAGCGCAAGCGGGTCCAGATCGCCCGCTCGATGATGCCGGACCCCGAGGTGCTCCTGCTCGACGAGCCGGCCGCTGGCCTGGACCTGGGCGGCCGGGAGGACCTGCTCGGGCGGGTGTCCGCGCTGGCGGTCGACCCCCAGGCGCCGCTGATGGTGATGGTCACCCATCACGTCGAGGAGGTCCCCGAGGGCTTCACCCACGCGATGCTGCTGCGCAGGGGCACGGTGCTCGCGGCCGGCCCGGTGCACGAGGTGTTCACCGAGCGGAACCTGTCGAGGTGCTTCGGGGTGCCGCTGCTCATCGAGCGCCGCGCCGCCCGGTGGACGGCCCGGGCCGGGCGGCTGCGCTGAGCCCGCCCCGCCGGAGTGGTGGATCTCACAGAACTGAGGCCGCTGACGGGATGCGCGGCTCACTACCCTTTGAGGCGTGCGAGGATGCTGTGGGCCCGGGTGAGGCTCTCGCGATCCTCGCCGCCGGAGTCGCAGCGGGCAGCGTCAACGCCGTGGTCGGCTCTGGATCGCTGATCACCTTTCCCACCCTGCTGGCCTTTGGCGTGCCCCCGGTGGTGGCCAACGTGTCGAACAACGTGGGGCTGGTGCCCGGCAACGTGAGCAGCATGTTCGGTTACCGGCGCGAGCTCGCCGGCCAGCGCGGCCGCCTGATCAGGCTTGGCCTGGCCGCCGCCGTCGGCGCGGTGGCCGGCGCGGTCGCGCTGCTGCGGCTGCCCCCTGCCGCCTTCCGGTTCATCGTGCCGGTGCTGATCCTCGTCTCCTGCGCGCTCGTGCTGGTGCAGCCGTGGCTGAGCGCGCGGCTCAGGACCCGCCGCGCGAATGCCGAAGAGCGCGGGACGAGCCCGCTGCTCTCGGCCGGGGTCTGCCTGTCCGGCGTTTACGGCGGTTATTTCGGCGCTGCCCAGGGCGTCCTGGTTATCGGCCTGCTCGGCAGCTTCCTCGACGAGACGCTGCAGCGCATCAACGGCGCCAAGAACGTCCTCGTGGGATTGGTCAACGGCACAGCCGCGGTCGTCTTCATCCTGGTCGCGCACGTCTCATGGGTAGCCGCGGCGCTGATAGCGGTGGGGTCGACGATCGGCGGGCTGGTGGGTTCGCGCTTCGGCCGCCGGCTCCCGCCGACCGCGCTGCGGCTGTTTGTCGTGGCGGTGGGCGTGATCGCCGCGGTCAAGCTGATCTTCTTCTGAGCCGCCGCGTTGCGCAGCGGTGTTCCGGGGTACGAATCAGTCATCTGATGTCACAGTGGATGGCCGGTCATGCGGGGTGACAGAGTCGAGATCGTCGTCGACGCCGGCGGAGAGACCAAGACCTACGAGGTCGCGGCCACCCGCGCGGGGCGTCGCGTCGAGGTGGTCAACAGGCGCGGGATGATCGAGGTGAGCGAGCTCACCAGGGGCGGCACCGCGGTGCGCACCGCGCGGTTCATGGCCAGCCGGGTGATCGCGCTGGTCGAGCACCCGGCCCCGCGGCGCGCAGGCGCCGCGGACGAGCG
>JASHQP010000282.1 GCA_030039095.1 Streptosporangiaceae bacterium | reverse complement strand
CAGAGGCCGAACGGTGGGCTCGCGCCATCAGCCACAGTGACTTGCAGAACATGGCTCTGACCAGCGTAAAGATTGCAGCGGCCCATAGTGACCCTGACTATGCTGGGCAGCTGCTGGCGCAGGCCGAGGAGCACGCTCGCGCCGTCAGCGGCGCATCGGACCGGCTCGAGACCCTGGGGGAGGTAGCCCTGGCCGCGGCTCGCACGGACGCTGCCCGGGCAGAGCAGATCATCGGCAGCCTGCCCCCCAGCGCGCCGAAGCGGGCCGAGGTGGCCATGGCCGTGGCACTCACCGACCCTGCCTGCGGTGAGCGCATCGCCGCCGGCGGCGCCGACAGCTACCTGCTGGCGCTGGTCCGGGCGCAGGCAGCGGTCCGCACCGACCCGGCCGGTGCCGGGCCGGTGCTGGACGAGGCGGTGGCCGCTGCTGGCAGCGATCCCGCGCGCGTGGCTGAGGTCGCCGTCGTGGTAGCCTCCACCGATCCTGCCCGAGCCGAGCAGGTGGCAAGCACCATCGGGGCCGGAGCCGGGATGGCCGGGGGGTACTGGAAGGTGCGCGCCCTGGCCGGCCTCGCGAACGTCTGCTTTGGGAGCGGCGTCCGATGACAGATCAAGAAGTCCAGCTCTTCCTGGCCGACCTGGCCATCATCATCCTGTTCGCACAGCTGCTCGGCACGGTGGCCAGGCGCCTCGGCCAGCCGCCGGTGATCGGCGAGATCATCGCCGGCATTCTGCTGGGCCCGACCTTGTTTCACGGCAAGGTCACGGCGGCGCTGTTCCCGTCCACGCTGAGGCCGTCGCTGACCGCGCTGGCCAATCTCGGCGTCGTGATGTTCATGTTCGCCGTCGGCTACTTGCTCGACCTGCGCCTGATTCGCCGGCGCGAGCGTGTGGCCGCGAGCGTGTCGGTGAGCTCGATCATTCTTCCGCTGGCACTCGGGACAGGGCTGGGCACGTGGCTGGCCAGCCGTCATCACGTGCACCAGGTGCTGCCGTTCGCCTTATTCGTCGGCACGGCCATGTCGGTTACCGCGTTTCCGGTGCTGGCGCGCATCCTCACCGACCGCGGCATGCACCGTACCCGGGTCGGCAGCATCGCGCTCGGCAGCGCGGCGATCGACGACGTGCTGGCCTGGGCGCTGCTGTCCGCGGTGGCGGCGATCGCCGACGCCGGCGGCCACCCGCTCCGGCTCCTGCTGGCCCCGGTCTACGTGGCCGTGATGTTCGCCGTGGTTCGCCCGCTGCTCCGCAGGCTGGCCCCTGCCGGCAAGAAGGACCACGGCCGGCCCAGGCCCACCGTTCTCGCGGCGGTGCTGGCCGGGCTGCTGCTGTCCTCCTTCGCCACCGACTGGATGGGCGTGAAGTACATCTTCGGCGCCTTCCTCTTCGGCGTCATCATGCCCCGGAAGGGGCCGGCCGCGGCCGCCCTCCGCGCGGGGATTCACAACGGCCTGGAACAGGTCAGCGTCCTGGTATTCCTGCCGGTGTTCTTCGTGGTGTCGGGACTGAGCGTCAATCTGTCGTCGGTCCGGGCGTCCGGGCTCGTCGAACTCGGCCTCATCTTGCTGGTCGCGGTCGTCGGCAAGTTCGCCGGCGCCTTCGCCGGCGCCCGCCTCGCGGGAGTCCGGAGCCGGGACGCCGGGGTCCTCGCCGCCCTGATGAACACCCGCGGGCTCACCGGAATCGTCATCCTCTCGGTTGGCCTGCAGCTGCACATCCTGGATCAGTCGCTCTACTCGCTGATGATCGTTATGGCGATCGTGACGACCGTCATGGCCGGGCCGCTGCTGCATTTCCTGTACCCGCGTCGCGTGCTCGAGCGCGACATCAGCGAGGCGGACTGGGCCGTGCTCGAGGCCGCCGCCGGGCCCCGGATCCTGGTGCTGATCGAGGCGCCGGAGGACGGCGCCTCGCTGGTCGAGGTCGGGGCTGCGCTGGCGGCCAGCCAGAAGCACAGCCAGCTGATCCTCTGCGATCTCGCGGCGCAGGAGCATGACCTGCAGGCGCTGGCCGATCTGGCGGCGTCCCATGGGGCGCCAGCGGCCGAGCAGTTCCGGTTCAGCCAGGACATCGCGACCAGGCTGCCCGGCTATGTGGCGGCCGGCGAGCCGGACACCGTCGTGCTGGGCCCGGACGGACCTTGCCGCGAGGCGCTGGTCGCCGATGGAGCGAACCAGCTCGCCACGGTGCAGCGCGGCCTGCCGGACGCGCCCGCTGTGGCGGTCTTGTGGACCCCGGGCGAGGACGGCGCGGCCGCGGTGCAGGTCGCGACGCACCTGGCTGCCGCGCGCGGGCTGAACCTGGTGATCAGCCCGGCTGGCGGCCCGGGTGCGGATGTGGCCGCCGGGCTCGCCAGCGGCGGCATCGCCGCGATCGCCGGCCCTCCGCCCGCCGGCGCGATCATCGTGGCCGCCGCCACCGGCAGCAGCGGCGACGCTCACCTGACCGTCCTGGCGGGCACCCGGGAGGCAGCGGCGACCCGGCGCGGTGAGGTCAGGGCTCTGGATGGAGTGGGCTCATAGGCCGTTCCGTGGCGTTGTCAGGTCGGCTGCCCGGGAGGGACACTGGTGCGTAAGTGATGCCATTGGGCGCACTGCGCAGGGAGGCCGAATGGCCGAGTGGGGCAAGCCAAAGCCGGCCGACAATGATCAGGCCATCAATGCGGAGCTGACAGCCGAGACGAAACGGCTCGGTGACGAGCTGGCTGAGGTGCGCGAGCAGCTCACTGCGACGAGCGAGGTTCTTGCCGTGATCGGACGGTCCGCATCCGATCTCGAGGGAGTGCTGGAAACGGTCGTCGCATCCGCGCGGAAGCTCTGCTCCGCCGATGCCGGGCAGGTATTCCTGGTGGACGGCGACCGGTACCGGTTTGCGTACGGCTCCGGGCTGACGGCGGGATACCGGGAATTCATCGCCAATAATCCCGTGGTCCTCGACCGCGGGACGCTGGCCGGCCGGGTCGGGCTCGACCGGCGTGCCACGCAGATCACGGACGTGCTCGCAGACCCCGACTACGGCCTGGCGGACGCGCAGCGGCTGGCCGGCTACCGAACGGTCATGGGCGTGCCGATGCTCCATGACGGCGAGGTCATCGGGATGCTCACGGTCTGGCGCACGCAGGTCGATCCGTTCAGTGATCACGCGATGGACGTCCTTGCGGCCTTCGCCGCGCAGGTGGCCCTCGCCGTCCGCACCGTCGATCTCGTGCGGGCGCTGGCGAGCCGCACCGAGGATCTCGGCCGCAAGGTGACGCAGCTCGAGGCCCTCGGCACGGTCGGCCAGGCGGTCAGCTCCAGCCTCAACCTCACCGACGTGCTCAACACGATCATCACGCAGGCGGTCCGGCTGTCCGGGTCGGACGGCGGCTCCATCTACGAATTCGACGCGGACGCCGAGGAGTTCCGCGTCGAGACCGTCTGCGGCACCAGCCAGGAGGCGTTCGACGCTCTGCGGAGCGCCCGGATAAGACTTCAGGGCACCTTCATCGGCAAGGCAGCGACGCTGGGCCGGCCCCTGGAGCTCACGGACCTTCGCGAGGCGCCACTCGATCCCCACCTGAACGCCCTGGCCGAAGCCGGCTGGCGCTCCCTGGTTGCCGTTCCCATGCTCCGGGAGGGCGGCATCGTCGGCGCCATGGTTATCCGCCGCCACACCCCCGGGCGCATCCCGCAGGAGATCTACGACTTGCTGGAGACGTTCGCCAGCCAGTCCGCGCTGGCCTTGATCAATGCGCAGCTGTACCGGCGGCTGGAAGAGCAGAGCGCCGCGCTCGAAGTCGCGAGCCAGCACAAGTCGGAATTCCTGGCCAGCATGTCCCACGAGCTGCGCACACCGCTCAACGCCATCATCGGATTCTCTGAAGTGCTCCTCGAGCGCATGTTCGGCGAGCTCAACGAGCGCCAGGATGACTACCTGCGTGACATCTGGAGCTCTGGCAAGCATTTGCTCGAACTGCTCAACGACATTCTGGACCTCTCGAAGATCGAGGCTGGCCAGATGGTCCTGAATCGCTCGGAGTTCGGTGTTCGTGAATCGCTGGAGTATTGCCTGTCGATGGTGCGTGAGCGGGCGCTCCAGCAAAGGGTTCTGCTCAGCCTCGACGTCGCCCCCGACGTGGGCCTGCTCGACGCCGATCGCCTGCGGTTCCGGCAAGTCGTGCTCAACATGCTGTCCAATGCGGTGAAGTTCACGCCCGAGGGCGGGCGCGTGGACGTCAGCGCCTTTATCCGCGGCCAGGATCTCGTCGTGCTGGTGGCCGACACGGGGGTGGGCGTGCCGGCCGAGGACCGCGAGCGCATCTTCGATGCCTTCCAGCAAGGCGGCCGTTCCACCGGGCAGGTCGAGGGGACCGGCCTCGGCCTCACCCTGTCCAAGCGGATCCTCGAGATGCATGGGGGCAGGATCTGGGTGGAAAGCGAAGCCGGGAAGGGCAGCACGTTCGGGATCGCCCTGCCCGCCGGATCCGAGGCGCTGGCGGTGCAGGCGCTGCCGCAGGCTGGTGTGGATTCAGGCGGCACCCCCGAGGCAGCGCCAGGCCCCAGGCCGACCGTCGTCGTCGTGGAGGATGACCGGCGGTCCTTCGACCTGCTGCGGGTCTATCTCGAGGCGGCGGGGGCCCGCGTCGTCAGCGCCGGAGACGGCGAAGAGGGCCTGGATACGGTGCGCCGGCTGAGCCCGGCAGGCGTCGTCCTCGACATCCTGCTGCCGGGGATCGACGGCTGGGACGTCCTCGCCCAGCTCAAGGCGGATCCGGGGACGGCAGCGATACCGGTGATCGTGGTGTCGATGCTTGACGAGCGTGGCCGCGGCTTTGCGCTGGGCGCCACCGAGTACCTGGTCAAGCCGGTGGGGAAGGAGCAGTTGCTGGCCGCGCTGTACCGCGCAGCGGCGATGGAGCGGAAGGGCGGAATGCACACGGTGGTCGCGATCGACGACGATCCCCTCGCGATAGAGCTGGTCCGGGCGAGTCTCGAGCCCGAGGGATGGACCGTGCTGGGCGCGGCCACGGGCCAGGAGGGGCTGGAGCTGATCCGGGAACGGCGGCCCTCCGCCGTGCTGCTGGACCTTCTCATGCCGGGCATGGATGGTTTCGAAGTCGTCGAGGCGCTGCGGGCGGACCCCGTGACGAAATCCGTCCCGGTGGTCATCCTGACGTCCAAGTCGATGACCCCCCAGGACAAGGAGCGGCTGCAGGGGCGCATCACGTACGCGGCGCGCAAGGCCGAATTCGACCTGTCGGGCCTCGGAGGGCTTCTCCGCTGGGCAAGCACGAGCCAGTCCCCGGCTGCGGAGCCGGGATGACCCACGTGATCCTGGTTGTGGAAGATAACGAGCGCAATCTCAAGCTGCTGCGGGACGTGCTCGAGTACGCGGGCTACGACGTGCGCACGGCCCGCACGGCCGAGGACGGCATCAGCCTGGCAGCCAGCGAGCTGCCCGATCTTGTTCTCATGGATCTTCAGCTGCCCGGCATCGACGGCATGGAGGCCCTTCGCCAGCTGCGCGGGAGTCCGCTGACGGCGGGCATTCCCGTGGTCGCGGTGACGGCCCAGGCGATGAAGCACGACCGGGAGCGGGCCCTGGAGGCCGGCTTCGACGGGTATGTGGAGAAGCCGATCAGCGTCCGCGCATTCCCCGATCAGGTTCGCAGGTTCCTCCCAGGTGAGGTGGCAACGGAGTGACACCGGACCCGCTCATACTCGTCGTGGACGATGTCCCGCAGAACGTCCGCCTCCTCGAGGCGGTGCTGTCGCCGCGGGGATTCCGGGTGGCCACGGCGTCTTCCGGAGAGGAAGCCCTGGAGGTGCTGGGCAAGGAGCACCCAGATCTCGTGCTGCTGGACATCCTGATGCCCGGCATCGATGGCTACGAGGTCTGCGCGCGCATCCGCGAAGATCCGGAGACGGCGTTCCTGCCAGTGATCATGATCACTGCCAGCGGCGGGCAGGAGAAGATCCGCGCGATCGAGGCCGGTGCCGACGATTTCGTCAACAAGCCCTTCGACCAGGCCGAGCTGCTCGCCCGGGTGCGCTCCCTCGTCCGGATCAAGCGCTATCACGACACGGTCGAGAATCAGGCCGCCGAGCTGGCACGGTGGAACCGTGAGCTCGAGCAGCGCGTCCAGGACCAGCTCGAGCAGTTGCAGCGCGTCGGCCTGCTGCGCCGCTTTCTCCCGGCCCAGCTGGCCGACCTCATCATCACCTCCGGCGACGAGTCGTTCCTCAACGCGCACCGGCGCGAGATCACGGTGGTGCGCTGCGTCTTGCGCGGCTTCAGCGCCCTCGCCGAAACCGCCGAGCCCGAAGACATGTGGAACATCCTCGGCGAGTATCACGGCGCGGTGGGCGACCTCGTCGCTCACTTCGAGGGGACGCTGGAGCGGTTCGCCGGCGACGAGCTCGTGATCTTTTTCAACGATCCCATCCCGTGCGGCGACGCGCCGCTGCGGTCGGTCCGCATGGCGCTGACGATGCGCCAGCGGGTGCAGGAACTCGCGGACAGCTGGCAGCGTCGCGGGCATGAGCTTGCCCTTGGGATCGGCATTGCCCAGGGCTATGCGACCCTCGGGCGGGTCGGCTACGCCGACCGATTCGACTACGCCTCGATCGGGAGCGTCACCAACCTGGCAGCGCGCCTCTGCGCCGAGGCCGCGCCCTGGCAGATCCTCGTCACCCAGCGCGTGAACGCGGCGGCCGAGGACGTCGTGGTGAGCCGTCTGGTCGGCGAGCTGTCGCTGCGCGGGTTCTCCCGGCCGATCCGCACCTTCGAGATCTCCGGGCTCGACTCCGCGAAGGTCACTTCATAACCACCCGGTTCCAGCGCGTGATGACCACCCGGATCCAGCGCGTGATGACCACCTGGATCCAGCGCGTAGCCTTCACCTGGGCCCGCCCCAGCGGTAGCTCAGATTGCTGATTGTCGACTAAAATTGGGACAGCAGCTCGCGCGCGCGGCTGCCGGACGGTTGCCGGGCGGAGTTGCCTTTGATGGACGTGTTTACCGGGGTCGGCGTGGCGCTGGTCACGCTGCTGGACGAGACCGGGCGCGTCGACACCGCGTCCACCGTCGCGCTCGCCGCCG
>JASHQP010000281.1 GCA_030039095.1 Streptosporangiaceae bacterium | reverse complement strand
GGGCGGGGGCGCCGCCGACGTTGTTGACCAGGATGTCGATCCGCTCTCCGGCCGCCTCGACCAGCCGTGCCGGGCCCGAGGGGGCGGCCAGGTCGCCCACCACGGTCCGCACCTGACCGTCGCGCGCCAGCGCGTCCAGGCCGTCCGAGCCTTCCCTGGCTCCCGCGATCACTCGCGCGCCGCCAGCGGCGAGCCCTCGGACGACCGCCAGGCCGATGCCCCTGCTCGCGCCCGTGACGACGGCGGTCTTGCCTGCAAGTCCGAGGTCCATCTCTCGACGATAGGCATGGGCGTACCGGAGCCGCTTCAGTCAGGTGACTGAAGCGCGCGGCCCGCAGTGCTGTACACGATGGCAGCCAGACGCATATCCGCAGGATGGGAAGGTCACGAACCATGACCAATGGGAAGACTCCGGTCGTCTTCATCCACGGCCTCTGGCTGCATGCATCGTCGTGGACGCCCTGGCTCGACCTGTTCACCGAGGCCGGCTACCCGGCCACGGCGCCGGGATGGCCCGGCATACCGGACACGGTGTCCGAGGCACGTGCGAACCCGGACAGCATCGCCGATCACGGCATCGACGACGTCACGAACCACTACGCGGCGATCATCGACCGGCTGCCGCGGCGGCCGATCCTCATTGGCCACTCGTTCGGCGGCATGATCGCCGAGAAGCTGCTCGGCATGGACTACGGCGCGGCGGCGATCGGCATCGACGCAGCGCAGATCAAAGGCGTGCTGCCGCTGCCGCTGTCCTCGCTGCGCGCCACGCTTCCGGTGTTCAGGAACCCGGCCAACATCCACAAAGCGGTGTCGCTGACCGCGAAGGAGTTCCACTACAGCTTCGGCAATGCCCTGGCCGAGGAAGAGTCCGACGACCTCTTCGAGCGCTGGACGATCCCGGCACCGGGCAGGCCGCTGTTCGAGGCCGCCACGGCGAACTTCTCGCCGCATTCCCCGGACAAGGTCGACACCGGGAACAAGGGCCGCGGGCCGCTGCTGCTGATCATGGGCAAGCAGGATCACACGGTGCCGGAAGCGATCACCAAGTCCACGGTCAAGCAGTACCGGCACTCCAGCGCGGTCACCGACCTGGAGGAATTCGACCGCGGGCACTCCCTGGTCATCGACAGCGGCTGGCACGCGGTGGCCAGCGAGTGCCTCACCTGGCTCGAGAAGCAGGACCTGTAGGGCGGGTCCGGGCGGGCCAGGGCGGCCAGGGTGGTCAGGGCCGGGTCATCGCGGCAGCGCCGCAGCGATCGCCTCCTCGATCGCTGCCTGCACCTCGGCCGGGCGCTCCATGTGCGGCATGTGGCCGGCGCCGTCGAGCAGGTGGACCGCGGCGCCGGGCACGGCCTCGGCCTGCCCAGCCGGGATGATCCGGTCCTCGGCACCCCAGACCACGGTGACCGGTACCACGCCGCCGATCGCCGAGACCGCCGCCGCGGCGTCGATGCCCTGTGTCTGGCCGTCCGGCGACAGCAGCACGGTCAGCAGCGTGTGCAGCGCCTCGTCGACGCCGTCGAGCCGCTTGTAGGCCAGCAGGTCGTCGACCACCTGCCGGGTCACCAGGCTCTCGTCGGAGAACAGCTGGCCGACCACGGGCTTGAGCTCGCGACGGGTCTGCGCGTCGGCGAATCCGCGCAGGTAGCCCGCGTTGATCGCAGACCCGAACCCGGCCGGGGCGATCAGCGTCAGCGACCGGATGCGTGCCGGGTCCCTGGCGGCGGCCGAGAGCGCGACGGCGCCGCCGAGAGAGTGCCCGACCAGGTGAGCGTGGTCAGCGCCGATTGCGTCGAGCACGCCGACGACGGCGTCGGCCAGCAGGCCGACGGAGCCGTCGCCGACATCCTTGGACGAGGTACCGTGCCCCGGCAGGTCCAGCGCGTATACCCGGTGCTTGCCCGCCATCGGCGCCTGCAGGAACAGCCACGAATTGCGGTCGCCGCCGTAGCCGTGCACGAACAGCACGACGTCGCCGTCCTGCCCCGCCCCGACGTAGCGGATCTGTCTGCCGCCGACCTCGGCGGTCTCCACCACCGGCTCGCCGGCCGCCTCGCCGGGCACCCCGGCGTCGATGACCGCGCGGGCCTCCTGCACGGCCGCGTCGAGGTCGGCGTCGCTCACGCCGGCCGGGGCTATCAGCGCGATTGCCCCGGACACGGGAACGTCCTCGCCCACGTGAGCGATGATCCGCCGGACGGTCCCGGCGTCGGCCGCCTCCAGCGTGCCGGCGATCTTGTCGGTCTCGATGTCCGCGAGTTCGTCGCCGGCGCCAACCTCGTCGCCCTCCGCCACGATCCAGCCGGTGATTTTGCCGAGCTGCATCGAAAGCCCCCACTTCGGCATCGTCACCGGAACGATCCGCTCATCGGTCATCGAGTCCACCCGGTCACGGTCTTGACAGCGTTCACGATGCGCTGCGCGTCCGGGATGTAGCAGTCCTCGAGGGCGCTGGAGAACGGCACCGGCGTGTGCGGCGCGTTCACCATCTCGATCGGGGCCTGCAGCGAGCCGAACGCGTCGCGCGCGATCAGCGCCGAGATGTCGGTGGCGATCGAGCACCGCGGGTGCGCCTCGTCGACCACGACCACCCGGCCGGTTCCCTCCACGCTCTCCAGCACGGTGTCCTCGTCCAGCGGGCTGGTCGTGCGCAAATCGACGACCTCGCACTCGACGCCGCTGGAGGCCAGCTGGGCGGCCGCGTCGAGCGAGGTGTGCACCATCCGGCCGAGCGTCACGATCGTGACGTCGCCGCCCTCGCGGACCACGTTCGCCTCGCCGAACGGGACCGTGTAGCTCTCCTCGGGCACCGGCCCGGACGTGTCGTACAGCGCCTTGTGCTCGAAGAACATGACCGGGTCGTTGTCCCTGATCGCCTGGATCATCATGCCCTTGGCGTCGTACGGGGTTGCCGGGAGCACCACCTTGAGCCCGGGGATGTGCGTGAACAGCGGGTACAGGCACTGCGAGTGCTGCGCGGCCGCGCGCAGCCCGGCGCCGTACATGGTGCGGATCACTACCGGCGTGATCGCCTTGCCGCCGAACATGTACCGGAACTTCGCGGCCTGGTTGTAGATCTGGTCGAAGCAGACGCCCATGAAGTCGACGAACATGAGCTCGGCCACCGGGCGCATCCCCGCCGTCGCCGCGCCGATCGCGGCGCCGATGAACGCCGACTCGGAGATCGGGGTGTCCAGAACCCGGCCGGGGAACTTGTGGTACAGCCCCTTGGTCACGCCGAGCACGCCGCCCCACGCGTCCTGGTCGCCGGGCGCCCCCTCGCCGCCCGCGTTGTCCTCGCCCATCACGATCACGCTCTCGTCCCGCTCCATCTCCTGGGCCAGCGCCTCGTTGAGTGCCTCGCGGTAAGTGATGTTGCGTGCCATGGCCAGCCTCCCGGGTCAGTAGCGGACGTACACGTCGGTGAGCAGGTCTGCCTCGGTCGGCAGCGGCGCGGCCTTCGCGTCATCCACCGCCTTGTCGATCTCGGCGCCGACCTCGGCGTCGATCGCGTCGAGGTCGGCCCTGCTCAGCTCGCCGGTTTCGGTCACGCGGGCGGCGAAGCGTTCAAGGCAGTCGAGTTCTGCGCGGGCATGCGCGACCTCGTCCGCACGGTAGGTCTGCTGGTCTCCCTCGAAATGGCCGAAGTACCGCGTGAACTTCATCTCGATGAGCGTCGGGCCACCGCCCTGCCTCGCCCTGGCGATGGCCTCGCTGGCCGCCTCGTAGGTGGCGAAGAAGTCGAAGCCGTCGACGATCACGCCGGGCATGCCGAACCCGGCCGCGCGGTCGGCGATGTTGTCGCTGGCCACCGACCAGGAGCTGGCCGTGCTCTCGGCGTACCCGTTGTTCTCCGCGACGAAGATCGCGGGCAGGTTCCACACGCAGGCCAGGTTCATCGACTCGAGCGTGGTGCCCTGGTTGCTGCCGCCGTCGCCGAAGAACGCGACGCTGACCCCGCCGGTGCCCTTGAGCTTGGCGGCCAGCGCGGTCCCGCAGATCAGCGGCGGGCCGCCGCCCACGATGCCGTTGGCGCCGAGCATGCCCTTCGACAGGTCGGCGATGTGCATCGAGCCGCCCTTGCCGTGGCAGCTCCCGGTCTTGCGGCCGTAGATCTCGGCCATCATCTCGCCGACGTTGACCCCCTTGGCGATGCAGTGGCCATGGCCGCGGTGGGTGCTCGCGATCGTGTCACGCTCGTCCAGGCTCAGGCACACCCCGGCCGCCGATGCTTCCTCGCCCGCGTACAGGTGCACGAAGCCGGGGATCTCGCCGGTGGCGAACTCGCGGTGGACCCGTTCCTCGAACTCACGGATCGAGCGCATGGTCCGGTAGGCGTCGAGCAGCTGCTCCCGGGTCAGCGTCTTCCGCTCCAGCGTGTCGGTCATGTGTTCCTCCTAGAAGGTTGGCGTACGCACACCACGGTCGGGAACGAGCAGGCCGAGGCGGGCGCTCGCGGCCAGGACCGCCGGCACGTCCACGCACCGCGGCCCGTCGGTGCGCAGCGTGACCGCGGGCTGGTCGCCCGGGCCGAACTCCAGCTCGCGCTCGCCGTCGACGGCGATGACCCCGGCGCTGGCCTCGATCGGGTAGGCGGCTCCCGGGAGCATCTGCTCCACGTGGGTCACCCCGACCAGCGCGACGAGGCCGGGCGCGATCGGCGCCAGCACGCGCCGCGGCGCTCCGGCCG
>JASHQP010000280.1 GCA_030039095.1 Streptosporangiaceae bacterium | reverse complement strand
GTTGGGTGGTGCTGTGGGGGGTAACCGGGTGATGAGTGACCGTCGCGGCCCGCGTGGTGACCGGACCCGACGTCACAGCGCTGGCGGTGGTACCGCCGGCGACGGCAAGCGCGGCACCCGCAAGCACTGCCAGGGCGACCGCGCGGCCAGGCCGCGGGGGGCTGGGGAGACGGGTAATGCTCCGCAAGAGGGTTCCTTTCCTCGGTTCCCCGTCGCCCGGCTTGGCGCTGAGCCCTGCCGGAGGGTGAGCCTTGGATGGCGCTGCCTTGCCCGGCACGCGCGCGCATGAGTGCATCGCGTGCGTCCAATGGATTCGGCGAGGCTGGCGCTTGTGTCGCCGGGGTGCGACGGGCCAGCGGCCGGGCAGGCACGGGAGTACGCGTCTGGTGAGGACCGCGCTCCCGGACGGGGATCGCACGTATAACGCCCGGTCAGGGCGACAAGCATCCCCTTTGGTGCCGTGTATGAATCTTGTCACTCTGAGTGAGTAAGGGAATATTTTGAGCCTCTGACCTGCCGGTTCACCATTTCGCCGAGGCGATCGGCGCAACGGCGCTGCCGTCGGCGGCCTCCCCGGGCGGTGGTCCTAAGCTGCTGTATACGGCGGCGGCGGGCGCGAATCGCTGGTCCCCGCCGGCGGACCGAGAGGCGCAGACCTTCGGAGGCAACCATGGGACTGATGGACAGGGTCAAGGCGCAGGCGACCGAGCTTGCACAGCAGGGCAAGGCCAAGTACGACCAGGTTCAGGCCACACGGCGGGCCGACGCCATGCTCCGCAACCTCGGCGCCCTGGTCTACCAGGAACGTACCGGCCGTGGTGTCCCGGACAGCCAGGCGCAGATCGACAAGCTGGTTGCCGACCTGTCGGCGCACGAGGCGGCGAACGGCATCAATCTGTCGCCCGAGCCCACCGACCCGTCCGGGTCGCCGGGAGCCGGCCAGTCTGGATCGCCGGGAGCCGGCCAGCCGCAGGGCGGTGCCGCGGGCTCCTCGACCACATTCCCGCCCGAGGCGGACAGCACCACCCAGGTCTAACCCCGCGCGGGCAGCGCACGACCTCCGCGCGGGCAGCGCACGACGCGCCGCTGGGGTCTCGATGCCGCGTCGCACTGGCCCCATCAGCCCCAGCATCACCGGCAAAGGCAGCCATTTCGATGATCTGGGGAGAGTACCCAGATCATTGAAAAATGCCCCAGGCTCTCGGCTTGCCTTGCAGCCGGGCTGGGCGGCGCGACGTGCTCGGCGGCTTCTGGGTTAGTGGCAGGTGTCCTGGGCGGCTGTGCGCTGCTGGCTGGGCGATGAACTCTGGCTCGGGCTGCTCGGCGCGCTCGGCGCCCCCTGGACCGCGTGGTTGCTGCTGCCGAGCAGGATCCTGATCCGGGGCAGGCCGTTCACCTGCTGCAGCCCGGCACCGGGCATCGCCTTGGCCAGCAGTTTCGCGTCGGCCTCGTGTCCCGCTGGGTACTGGATGACCGTTTGCGTGAGGTTCTGGCTGGTCCAGTCCAGGCCTGACGCATGAATCCGGAAGCCGAGGGCGGCCAGCTGGGTTCCGGTGTCGCCGGACAGCCCGCTGATGAGCGTGCCGTTGTAGACGTCCACGGACACCTGGCCCGGTTTGACGCCGCGCCCGCCGGACTTCGCGTGGGCGTTCCCCGCCTGCTTGTGCCCGGGCGGCGCCTGGTCGTCCTTCAGCGAGCTGAACAGCGCCGCCGCGGCGGTGGTGTTCCACAGCACGGCCGACTCGCCGGTCGGCGTCTGGTAGTTGAGGTTCGACAGGGGCACGGTCGTAAATGTCACGTCATCCGGGGAGATGCCCCGCATCTCGTTGGCAAGCCGCACGACGTTGAAGCCCTGGTCGACCTTGATGGCGGCGGAGGCCGCGGACAGGAAGCGTTCCAGCCGGATCGGGTTGGCCAGCATGCCCGAGCTGATTCCCTCGCTGAGCGCCGTGGAGATCAGCTGTTGCTGGTCCTGGATACGGGCCAGGTCGGAGGTGGGGAACGAATGGCGGTCGCGGGCGAACTCGAGCGCCGTGATGCCGTCCACGTGATGCTCCCCGGCCGACATGCGCAGGCCGCTGTAGGAGTCATCCACGGCGTAGGGCAGGCAGATATTCACGCCGCCGAGCGCGTCGATCACCTTGACGAAGCCGAGGAAGTTCACCTCGATGTAGTCGTTGACGGTGAGCCCGGTGGCCTGCTCGATGGTCTGCACCATCAGCTGGGGTCCGCCGAGGCCGAGCGCGGAGTTGATCTTGTTCATGCCGTGCCCGGGTATGTTTACCCACGAATCGCGGGGCAGGCTGACGACCTGGACAAAACGATGGCTGGCCGACACGTGCACGAGCATCAGCGTGTCCGTGTCCAGCTCGCCGCTGTTCGCGCCGACGTGCAGCAGTTGCTGCTGGTGCCGTGTCAGGCCGGCCCTCTCGTCGAGGCCGGCCACCACGATGTTCAGCGGCCCGCTCGCCGGCGTGCCGGAGGTTCCCGCGTTGATGCGGCCGAGGTG
>JASHQP010000279.1 GCA_030039095.1 Streptosporangiaceae bacterium | reverse complement strand
CGTGATGATGCCGTGCGGGCGCGCGCCGGCGCCGGGATTCGTCGGGCATGAGCGAAACCATCTCCATCGGTGGCTCGTGGGCCGCAGCAAGCTCGGACACACCGACCGCAATGGCACCGGGGTCCGCCGAGAATCGGGTTGCTCACACAAGCGACCGCGCGGACTGCTCGCCCGCGGGAGCAGCGGTGAAATGCACCGCTGTGGGTTGCAACGCTAACAGCAGGCGGAGTGTTCCGGCCTTGCGGGGCGACGTGAGACGTGTTCCGGCCTTGCGGGGCGACGTGAGATCGGCGTGGGCTAGCGGCTCGTGCGTGTCTCGTGGATCTTGGCGGCCGTGTGCTCTGGCGCAGCCGTCGGGCAAGCCGCGCGGGTGCCGCGGGGGCCTCCAGCGAAGGCCCCGCGCCAGTGCCGACGAGTCGGCGTCACCACCCCGCACCAGTGCCGACGAGTCGGCGTCACCACCCCGCACCGGTGTAGACGAGCCGGCGCCGCCACCCTGCACTAGTGTGAACGAGCCGGCGACGCTGTTAGGACGACAGCGGCGGGCCGGCCACACTATCCGACGTGCCGGGCCGACCGCGGCGGGGCGCCTGGAATGCCGAGTTTCGTCGCTTTTGGCTTGCCGATGTCGCGGGGTTTCGGCTGGGAGGCGAGTTCCGGCGGAGGGGATACCGCTTTTCGGCGCGCCGTATTTACCCCGGCGGCGTGGCTGCCTGGTCGGTGATCAGGCCCGTCCGGCGATCCGCCGGGCGGCCCTGATCCGCCGGGCGGCCCTGATCCGCCGGGCGGCCCTGATCCGCCGGGCGGCCCTGATCCGCCGGGCGCCAGCCCCAGGCGGGCGATGATCTCCGCCGCGAGCTGGCCGGGCGGCTCGGCGGCGCTGAGCACGATCAGCTGCGGGCCTTCCTGAGGCGGCTCGAGCTCGGTGAACTGGCTGTCCATCAGCGCCGCGGTGAAGAAGTGGCCGTGCCTGGCGATCAGCCTGGCGTGCGCTAGCTCCCGGCTGAGCTCCAGGAAGGCCATGCGCGCCTCCGGCCGTCCGGTGAGCAGCTGGTCGCGGTAGCGCTGCTTGAGCGCCGAGCACCCGGCCACCGCCGATTCGCTCGCGGCGATGCGTTCATTCATCCACGCGGTGATCGCGTCCAGCCACGGCTTGCGGTCGGCGTCGGTGAGCGGGACCCCGGATCGCATCTTGGCGATGTTGGCCTGCGAATGAAACGCGTCGGCGTCCACGAAGCGCCAGCGCAGCATGTCGGCGAGCAGGACACCCACCGTCGTCTTGCCGCTGCCCGCCACACCGCCGACTAGAACGATCATGTCCGCGTCAGCATAGCGGTGCGGCCGCCCGGACCGGCCAGGGCGTGCCCGGCCGCCTCCGGCGTTGCCGCGTCACGGCATCTGCGCGGCAACCCGGCGGGCCCAGCGCAGGTTGCGGAGCCTGGCCAGGCCGACCAGGGCCAGCAGCAGCCCCGTCCCGCCCAGCACCACCCACGGGACCGGCGACGCGCCGGGCTTTGGCGTCGCACCGGACGCCTGAGGCGCCGACCCGCCGCCAGAAACCCGCGTGCCCGTGTCGCGTGGAACGCCGGCGGAGCTGATCACGAGGTGCCGGCGGCCGCCGAGAACGACCAGCGTGGTCCGGCTGTCCGCGGCCAGCGTCACGCGGATCGCAGCGTGCTCGCCCGCTCCCGCGGCCCGGACGGTCCAGGTGCCCGGGGGCACCGAACGGTAGGCGGTGATGCTCGCGAAGGCCTGGCCGCACGACAGGGTCTCGCGGCCCAGTGTCACGCGTACCCGGTGCGCCCGCGGCGCCGCCTGCATCACACGCACCATGGCGGGGTCCCGGTGACGTTGCCGGCTCGAGGCGGTGGCCGGCGTCTTACGGTCCGAAGACCCGGTGGCAGGGTCGGGCGGCCCGGGGGCCCTGCGGGATGCCGCGGACGACGCGGAGGCGGTGGCGGAGACGGCCGGCGCGGTAGAAAAGGCGGCGGGGATGACGTATCCCAGCAGGCCGGCCCAGACCGCCACGACCGCGAGCGGCTGCGCCATTCTTAACGCCTTGCTGGATCTCTTCATTTGTTCCTCCTCATGGCCCGGGGAGCCGGGATCTCACCCGGGCCGCCTTTGTCACGCCTTCAGAACGGACCGTTCGTCCTGCCCCGTGCGGCCGGGCAGCGCGAGAGGGCAGGCGCCCATGTCGGGAGCAATCCGCAACTTGCGTCCGGTAACACGCACATCGATTGCTTTCGACAGCACCCCACTCCCTCGTTGCAAAGCAGGCGGCGGCGACACGAGGGATTTATAACACGAGGCGGGCGGCGGCAGCGCCCTTTCTACGGTTGCAATCTGCAGAACGCACGCCAGATTAGAAGCAAATGTTAATAGCAAGCCGATAGTAGCCGGTGGCCATTCTGATTGCTTTGAGCCGCTTTACGCGCATCGGCACCGCTTGGTGCCCGACAGGCCGCCGCGCCGTCCCGGCGCTGGTTGCGCTCGCCCGCCTCCGGATTCGGGGGTCTGCTGGTGGGCCAACAAGTACGGGGCGGCTCGCAAGCGAGCCGCCCCGTACTGGGCGCGTGGCCAAGGCCGGTAGGTCAGAGCGGGCGGACCTGCTCAGCCTGTGGGCCCTTCGCGCCCTGGCCGGCGGTGAACTCGACCCGCTGGTTCTCCTGAAGCGTGCGGAAGCCATCGATCTGAATGGCGGTGTGGTGCACGAAGACGTCGGCTGTGCCGTCGTCTGGTGCGATAAAACCGTAACCTTTGTCGGCGTTGAACCACTTCACGGTGCCCTGAGGCATTTACTTTCTCCTACGAGACGATCTCCGGAATCCTCTTCTGAGAACCCGGGTTGCCGCGACGGTGCGCCTGTTTCAGAGGCCGGGGGCCTCCGGAGGCCGAGCGATCTGGTCTCGGATCTCACGGGCGCATCTCGCGTGTGAAACTAGGGATGCAACCAGGGCCCATCAAACACCATCCTGGGTTCCGATGTTCCCCGGTCTTGTCAGTTCGCCGTTTTGTCCCGCGGGCGCAGCCCGCGGGACGCTTTGGCCTTAAGGGGCCTGTAAAGGTCGTCCCTGGCAAGTGCGGTGATTTGAGCAGGGTTGCCTGAACCCGCATGAGTGCTGGTCTTGGGGGGTTCACGGGGCGCAGCCCCCGCGGGTGGTGTCAGCCGAACAAGGGCAGCCGGTCGCGAGCGCCCCGATGACGGACCTTTCCTGCGCGGCGACCGGCAGGCGGCCGGTGCCTTTGAGGGCATAGGTGGCGTCATCCCAGTCGCCCGGCATGGGCGTCCCGAGCAGGCCGTTCAGACGGCGTCGGCGTCGGGCGGATCCGTGGCGGGGCTGGCGAAGGCGCGCAGCGCGCGCCGGGCGTCAAGGAGCTTGGTGGTACAGGACGTCGCCGACCGCCCAGCCCGCGCAGCGGCTGGGCAGCATCAGGTCAGCGTCGCCGAGCCCGTCGGCGACCGTGGTGACGCTGCGGTACGCCGATTCCAGCGCACCTTCCGCCACGGCACGGTCAAGCTCGTTCATGCCCGGCAATTCTGCCACCGGCGTCAGACAGCCCCGCCGCCCGACATCGCCGCGATCTTCGCCGCGAGACCGTCGATGACACAGTCGAGGCCGAACTCGAACCGCTCGTCCCTGGTCTCCTCGGCGTCCGGGTCGATGTCCGCGTCGAGGAACCGGACCACGCGCGTGAACCGGCCGTCGGCATCGAGCCGGTTCCGCCAGGCGTCCCGCATGGGCTGCCATTGCTCCTGGGTGACACCGGACCGTTCCTCGTCGCGGTGGATGCGTGCCTCCTGCATCTCGCGCAGCACCGAGCCCAGGACGTAGGTCTGCACGGTGCCCAGGATGTTCATGGCCGTCGTCATGTCGAGGCCGAGGCTGTCCAGCGTGCCCAGCAACCGGTCCAGGTGCAGCAGCGTGTTCGGCCCCAGCGGCGGCCGGCCGCCGAGAAAGTCCATCACCCATGCGTGCCGCAGAAGCGTGGCCCGCTCGTTGCGTGCCTGCGTCCGGAGGTCAGCCCGCCAGTCGCCGCTCGGCTCCGGCACCTCGACCTCGCCCAGCAGGGCGTCGAGCATCAGGTCGAGCAGTTGCTCCTTGTTGGCCACGTGCCAGTACAGGGACATCGTGCCCGCCCTGAGCACCTGGGCGATCCGCCGCATGCTGATCGCGGCGGAGCCCTCGGAGTCGGCGATCGCGATCGCCGCGTCCACGATCTCGGCGCGGGACAGGGCGGGCGCCAGCCGGTTCCTGCCGCGGCCGCGCTGATCACGCCCGGCGCCGTCGTGCAGCATCCGGTGCGCCCGGGAGCCGCGGTCGTCGCGCCATCCCGGGCCCATGAGCGGAGGCCAGAGCTCATCCGGGTCACGCGCCGGATCCCCGGGTCGCCGCTGGCCCGGATTCCCGCGCTGCTGGCCAGGCCGCTGACGCTGCCGGTCGGATTGCTGGCCCTGCTGCTGGTCAGCGCGCTGCCGTTCCATCTCGGCTCGCCTCCCGTCGCGCTCGGCCTGCCTGCGCTCCTGCCGGGCCTGCCCCCGCTCGGGGCCCGCCGGTTTCCGATCTTGGTCAACCACGCTGCTATCCGTTCAAGGTACTCGGCTTGACTCTCGTACATCGTACTGTATAGTACAGCGTACTAACGAAATCTCGTACGCTGTACCAGAGGAGATCACGGATGAGCGAGACCTACGCGATCGAGGCCGAGGGCCTGGTGAAGGTGTTCGGCCGGACCCGGGCGCTGGACGGCATCGACCTTCAGGTCGGGGCCGGGACGATCCTCGGCATGCTCGGGCCCAACGGCGCGGGCAAGACAACCACCGTCCGAGTGCTGACCACTCTGCTGCGGCCCGACGAGGGAACCGCCCGGGTGGCCGGCTATGACCTGCACGCCGAGGCGGCGCAGGTGCGCCGCGAGATCGGCCTCACCGGCCAGTACGCGGCGCTCGACGAGTCGCTCACCGGCCGCGCGAACCTGATCATGGTGGGCCAGCTGTGCCGCCTGTCGAAGAAGCAGGCCAAGCAGCGGGCCGCTGAGCTGCTGGACGAGTTTGACCTGGCCGGCGCCGCGGACCGCGGGGTGAAGACCTACTCGGGCGGCATGCGGCGGCGCCTCGATCTTGCCGCGAGCCTGGTGGCCCGGCCGAGCGTCCTGTTCCTCGACGAGCCGACGACCGGCCTGGACCCGCGCAGCCGCGTGGTCACCTGGGACGCCGTCCGCGCGCTCACCGCGACCGGGACGACCGTGCTGCTGACCACCCAGCACCTGGACGAGGCCGATCAGCTCGCCGACCTGATCACGGTTGTCGACCACGGCCGGGTGATCGCCGAGGGCACCTCGGCCGAGCTGAAGGCCAAGGTGGGAGGGGAGCGGGTGCTGCTTACCGTGGCCCCGGAGTCGGATCTGGCCGCCGCGCGCGACGTGCTCGCGCGGATCGCCGACGGGCCGCCGCAGGTTGACCCCGCCGCGCGGACGGTCGAGGCGCCGGTCGTCGGCGGGGCCCGGAGGATGCCCGAGATCGTGCGCGACCTCGACGCCGCCGGCGTGCTGCTCGACGACCTCGGGGTCCGGCGGCCCTCCCTTGACGACGTGTTCCTGACCCTGACCGGGCGTGCCGCCGACACCGCGGCCGACAACGAGAAGGAGGCGGCATGACCACAATGCCGGCGCCCGCCACCACCGCTTCGGCCGAACCATGGCTGCTGCGGACCTGGTGGGCCCTGAAGAACAGCTGGGTGCTGACCCGGCGCAGCATCGCGAGGATCGCGCGCGAGCCCGAGCAGCTGAGCGACGTGACCATCCAGCCGGTCATCTTCGTGCTGCTGTTCACGTACGTGTTCGGCTCCGCGATCCACCTGGCCGGCGGCGGCAGTTATCACCAGTACCTGATCAGCGGGATGTTCGGGATGACGATGGCCGGCACGGCGCCCGGCACCGCGGTTGGGCTGACCGCCGACATGTCCACGGGCCTGATCGACCGGTTCCGCTCGCTGCCGATCTCGAGGGCCGCGGTGCTGGCCGGGCGCACCTTGTCCGACCTCGCCACTCAGGTGCTCGGCCTCGTGGTGCTGATCGCCACCGGCCTGGCCGTGGGCTGGCGGATGGAGCACGGGATCGGCGACGCGCTGATCGCGGCCGGGCTGTCGCTGCTGATCGCGTTCGCGATGACCTGGGTGGGCGCGTGCGCCGGCATGCTGCTGCGCAGCCCGGAGACCGCCCAGGCCCTGGGGTTCATCTTCTTCCTGCCGCTGTCGTTCGTGTCCAACGCGTTCGTGCCCACCTCGGGGATGCCCGCCTGGCTGCGGGACTTCGCGAACTGGAACCCGCTGAGCGCGGTCGCCGCCGCGTGCCGGAACCTGTTCGGCGGCAACGTGCCCACCCCGGACGCCTGGCCGATGCAGCACCCGGAGCTGGCGGTCGTGATCTGGTCGGTCGGGCTGATCGCGATCTTCGCCCCCACAGCCGTCTACCTCTACCGCCGCAAGGTGCTGCGCTGAGGAGCACGGGGGCGGAAAGTGGTCCCGGCGGTCGTTCCAGCAGCCGCTGGAGACCACTTTTCGTCTATCCGGAACGGGCGATGGGGGCGACCGTCGCGTCGGCGGCGCGGATCAGGTCGGCGGGGGCCAGCTCGATCTCCAGGCCGCGCCGGCCGCCGCTGCAGTAGATCGTCTGGAACTCGAGCACCGACGCGTCGACCACCACGGGCAGCCGCCGGCGCTGGCCGATCGGCGAGATCCCGCCGACCACGTAGCCGGTGGCGCGCTCCGCAGCCGCCGGCTCGGCCATCACGGCCTTCTTGCCGCCCAGCTCGGCGCCCAGGGCCTTCAGGTCGAGCTGAGCCGAGACCGGCACCACACCCACGGCCAGCGCGCCATCGACGCTGGCCACCAGCGTCTTCAGTACCCGGTCGGCCGGAACGCCGAGCGCCTCGCTGGCCTCGCTGCCGTACGACTCGTGCCCGGGGTCATGAGCGTAGGCGTGCACGGTGAACGGGATGCCCTCCCGCTCGAGCAGCGCCGTCGCCGCGGTGCCTTGTCCGGCCACGGTGCGAGCTTAGCCAGCCGGTGGGGTCGCGGTGGTCACGCGGTGAGGGCGCGCTGCATCAGCACCGTGTCGATCCAGCGCCCGTGCTTGTGGCCGACCGCGGTGAGCCTGCCCACGTCGGCGAAGCCAGCCGCGCGGTGCAGCGCGACCGACGCCGCGCTGTCGGCGCCCGCGTCCGCGATGACCGCGACCATCTGCCGCGCGCCGGCCTGCCCGGCACGGTCGAGCAACTCGGTGAGCAGCCCGCGGCCCAGTCCGCGGCCGGTCGCGCCGGGGGCCAGGTACACCGTGTCCTCGACCGTGTGCCGGTAGGCCGGCTTCGGCCGCCACGGGCTCGCGTAGGCGTAACCGGCGACCGCACCGCCGAGGGTGGCCACCAGGAACGGGAGGCCCAGGCTGGCCACCGTGTCCAGCTTGGCCCGCCAGTCGGCGACGGTCGGCGGGTCGGTCTCGAACGTGACCACGCTGTGCGTCACGTAGTGCGCGAAGATCTCGGCCACCTGGGCAAGGTCGCCGCTGCTGGCCGGTGCGATCACTGCATCCGTTCCCGGTTCCACGGCCCTCAGCCTAGGAACCGGTCAGCGGAGCAGCTTGTCCAGCCTTACCGGCAGGTCCCGGACCCGGATGCCGGTCGCGTGATACACCGCATTGGTGATGGCGGCCGCCGTGCCGACGATGCCGATCTCGCCGATCCCCTTGGCCCCGGCCGGCCCGAGTTCGGGTTCGTCCTCGTCGATCCACCGGGCGTCGATGTCGCCCACGTCGGCGTTGGCCGCGATGTGGTAGCTGGCCAGGTCGTGGTTCGGGTAGTCGCCGAACTGCGGGTCGATCATGCTCTCCTCGTGCAGGGCCATGGAAAGCCCCATGGTCATGCCGCCGATGAACTGCGACCTGGCCATCGCGGGCACGACGATGCGCCCGGCGGCGAACACCCCGAGCAGCCGCGGCACGCGCACTTCTCCGGTGTCGGTGTCGACCCTGACCTCGGCGAACTGTGCACCGAACGAGTACCTGGCGTGGTCGGGCAGCGCGCCGATCTCGTCATCGGTGGCGGACCGCGCGGACAGCCCGCCCGGCGGGATCGCGCCGTCGCGCCCCCGGATCTGCTCGCGCAGCGCCCGGCAGGCGCCGGTCACGGCCCAGCTCCACGACGCGTTGCCCATGGAGCCGCCGGCGATGGACGCGCGGGGGAGCGCGCTGTCGCCGATCGACAGACAGACCTGGCCGGCGGGCACGCCGAGCGCCTCGGCGGCGATGGCGAGCAGCGCTGTACGGGCCCCGGTGCCGATGTCCACGGCGGCGATCGACACCCGGTACCGGCCGGCACTGTCCACGGCGGCCTCCGCCTGCGACGCCATGGCCCGCGCCGGGTACGTGGACGACGCCACGCCGGTCCCGGTCACCCACGGCCCGTCCCGGCGGACTCCGGGCGCCGGGTCGCGGCCGGCCCAGCCGAACCAGGCGGCCCCCTCGCGCAGGCACGCGACCAGGTTCCGTGACGAGAACGGCCTGCCGGTCTCCGGCTCGACGGCCGGCTCGTTGCGGATCCGCAGGTCCACCGGGTCCACGCCGCAGGCGTAGGCGAGCTCGTCCATGGCCGACTCGAGCGCGAACATGCCCGGGCACTCGCCGGGGGCCCGCATCCAGGACGGCGTGGGCACGTCGAGCCTGACCATGCGGTGGGTGGTGCGCCGGTTCGGCGCCGCGTACATGTGCCGGGTGGCCACCGCGGTCTGCTCGGCGAACTCCCTGATCGTCGATGTCTGGCCGATGACGTCGTGCATGACTGCGGTGAGGCGGCCGTCCTCGCCGGCGCCGAGCCGGACGCGCTGGATCGACGGGGCCCGGTGCCCGACCACGGCGAACATCTGCTGCCGGCTGAGCGCACACTTGACCGGCTGGCCGACGACCCTGGCGGCCATCGCCGCAAGGACCGCGTTGGGGCGCGGGGTGCCCTTGGAGCCGAACCCGCCGCCCACATGCTCGGCGATCACCCGCACCTGGTCCGGCTGGACGCCGAACACGCCGGCGATCACCGTGGCGGCCATGGCGGGTCCCTGGTCGGAGTCGAACAGCGTCAGCCGGTCGCCGTCCCAGGACGCAATCGTGGCGTGCGGCTCCATCGGGTTGTTGTGCTCGCCCGGCGTCTTATATGTCTCATCGACGCGCACTGCCGCCGCGGCGAACGCGCCGTCGGGGTCACCGGCCTCGGTGTCGGCGGGGAAGTTCGGGTTGACCTTCTCGGGCTTGTACAGGCCCGGGTGGTCCGGCGTCAGCGTCACGTCGTGGCTGGACTCGGCGTATTCGACTCGCACCTGGTCCGCGGCGGCCCGTGCGGTCTCCAGGCTGGCCGCGACCACGGCGGCGACGAACTGGCCGCGGTAGGCCACAGCCCGCGACTGGAACAGCGCGAGCTCCGCGTCGTCGGTCGTCAGCCGCGGCGCGTTGCCGTGCGTGAGCACCGTCAGCACGCCGGGCAGCGCCAGCGCGGCGCTGGCGTCGACGTTCCGTATCTCGCCCCTGGCGATCGCCGACTGGACCGGCCACACGTACCCGGCCCCGTCGACCGGATGCTCGAACGCATAGCGGGCCCGCCCGGTCACCTTGTCCGGCCCGTCGACCCTGGTGGTGTGGGACATCTGGGACGTGCTTACCGTGGTGGTCATCGGGTGCTCCCGGCGAGCTGGGAGAGGACGGCGGTCACGACGTTGCTGACCAGCGGCACCTTGAACGCGTTCTGGCGCAGCGGCGCGGCGGCGGCAAGCTCCGCGTCCACGGCGCTGCGGAAGGTTTCCTCGGCCGCCGGCCGGCCCAGCAGCGCCTGCTCGGCGCGGCGCGCACGCCACGGCACCGGGGCGACCGCGCCCAACGCCAGGCGCACGTCGCGTACCTGCCCGTCGGCCACGTCGAGTGCGGCAGCGACGGACGTCACGGCGAACGCGTACGAGGCCCGGTCGCGCACCTTCCGGTAGGCCGAGTGCCGGGCGAAACCGAGCGGGGGCAGCTCGACCGCGGTGATCAGGTCGCCGCGGGCGAGCGTGGTGTCCCGGTCCGGTTCGTCGCCGGGCAGCCGGTACAGCTCGTCCAGGCTCAGGGTGCGCCCTCCTGCGGCGCCCTGGACGTGCACGATCGCCCCGAGCGCGGCGAGTGCCACCGCCATGTCCGAGGGGTGCGTGGCGATGCAGTGCTGCGAGCCGCCGATGATCGCGAGGTTCCTGTGGTCGCCGGTCCGGGCCGGGCAGCCGCTGCCGGGCCGTCGCTTGTTGCACGGCTTGGTGACGTCCTGGAAGTACAGGCACCGGGTGCGCTGCAGCAGGTTGCCGCCGACCGTGGCCATGTTCCGGAGCTGGCCGGAGGCGCCGGCCAGCAGCGCCTGCGACAGCACGGGGTACTCGGCACGGACGCGCGGATCGACGGCCAGGTCGCTGTTGCGCACCCCGGCGCCGATGCGCAGGCCGCCCTCGTCGGTCCGGTGGATCCTGTCCATGGGCAGGCGGGTGACGTCGACGAGCAGATCAGGTGTTTCCACGCCGAGTTTCATCAGGTCGACCACGTTGGTGCCGCCGCCGAGGAACACCGCACCCTCGGTGCCGGCCACGGTCGCGACCGCGCCCGCCGCGTCGGACGGCTGCTGATACTCGAACGGCTGCACTATCTGGTCCCCCCGTCGGTCGTGGCGGCCGCGGCGTCCAGGATCGCGGCCACGATGTTGACGTAGGCGCCGCAGCGGCACAGGTTGCCGCTCATCCGCTCCCGCACCTCGGAGGCGTCCAGCTCGGCCGGGCCGCCGTCGAGCGCGGCGGGGCCGCCGTCGAGCGCGGCCGAGACCGCACTCGGCCAGCCGGCGACCGCCTCGGCGAGCACGCCCGCCGCCGAGCAGATCTGGCCCGGGGTGCAGTAGCCGCACTGCAGGGCGTCCCGCTCGACGAACGCCCGCTGCAGCGGATGCAGTGTGCCGTCCGGCCGGGCGAGCCCCTCGACGGTCGTGATCTCCGCGTCCTGAACCGCGACCGCGAGCAGCAGGCAGCTGTTGGCCCGGCGGCCGTCGACCAGGACCGTGCAGGCCCCGCACTGGCCGTGATCACAGCCCTTCTTCGAGCCGGTCAGGCCGATGGTTTCGCGCAGCGCATCGAGGAGAGTCGTCCTGTTGTCCAGGGTCAGCTCGTGGGCCCGGCCGTTGACCCGGAGCCGTACGGCGCTGGTGGCTGGTTTGGCAGTCCTCACGAGCCCCATACTGCCACGAGCGGAAACTAGTAAACCGAGCAGACTTTTACTGGTAATAGCAATGCCAGGATGGGTGGCGCCGCACGGCAGCAACGATGCCCGGCGCGCCCCAGCGCCACACCCCGCCGTCCGGGGCGGTCACGGGACGTGCACGGTGATGTACCCGGCCTGCCCGGTGCTCGAATAGACATTCACCGGCACGACCTTGAACTCTGGCGAGCTGCCGCTGGCCAGCCCGGTGACCGTGATCTGGGCCGGCCAGACCGTGCTCACCTTGACCCATCCCGACGCGGTCTGGCGGTACACGCGGTACCGCATGCCGATCCCGGCGGACGGCCAGCTCAGCCGGGCCTCGCCGTGGCCGGCCTGCGCGGTGACGCCGGACACCGCCGGCACCGGCGGGCAGCCATCAGGGAAGGACCAGGAGCTGAACCACCGCGACGGGTCCTGCTGGGTGATCGCCGGGTAGTGCGGCGGGGCGCCGATCCCGAGCCCTCCGCGCGCGCGGCGGCCAGCCCCGCCAAAGGCGGACATGGGCACCGTGACGAATCGCGGCTGGCTCATCGCGTTGGTGAATTTCGCCATCGCCAGGCAGGCGGCGGTCACCGCCTCGGAGTTCACGTTGTAGCTGATCACCAGCCACTTTCTGGTGGACAGGGCGGGCTCGGCCCTGGCCTCGTACATGATCCGGTAGTCGTCGGCGGCGCTGAGCCCGATGCCGGGCGCCCGGTACAGGACGATGCCCCGGTTCCAGTTGAACGGCCCCCACGGCCTGGCCGCCGGGTAGGCGTCGATGTCGGGATCACCGGCGCCCGCCGCCTGGATCAGCCAGTACCGCCCCGACGCCCGCAGCACGCTGAAGCCCGACGGAACGTCGAGGCCCTGGCTGGAGGGCTCGATCGGCTCGGCGAGGTCCTGCGCGCCGACCCACTGGCCGGAGCTGTAGAACTGCCACGCCCCGAAGTCGGCCAGCCGGGCGCTGGCCACCCTGGCCAGGTACAGCTCGCGCAGCGCGCTGTCCGGGTCGGGGCTCTGCCAGCCGTAGACGAACACGGTGCGACCGGCCTGCAGCAGCGCGGATCCCCACACGATCGGCGTTCCGCCACCGGGCGGCGTGTACGACGGAAGCTGCGTCAGCGCCGGGCGGAGCACCCCGCCGTACGCGGGGCCGTCCCCGGCGGCGCTGAGCTGGCTGACCGGGAAGCTGGCGATGGTCGTGTCGACCGGGATGAACGGGATCGGCCCCCGCCGGTATGCCGTGTAGAACTTCAGCACCACGGCGCCGACCCGGATCCCGTCGGCGTCCCAGTCCCGGTCGCCCGCGGCGGCACCGGTCGGCTGGACCACGGGCTGCGCCCCGGGCCCGGGGTCGCTGGGGCTGCCGCAGGCACCTCCGCCGGTGAGCGTCACCAGCGTGGAACTTCGGCCGGCCGCGGTCTGGATCACCACCGAGTTGTGCACGAACCCGCTCAGGTGCGAGAAGCCGATGGTCGGGCCCGCGGGCCCCAGGTAGGTGTCGGAGAAGAACCAGGCCACCTGCGAGGAACTCAGCCTGATCGCCGAGACCCCGTCGCCCCCCGCCCAGTCGGCGCAGGTGGAGCGGTCGGAGTAGGCGAGCCACTGGGCGTCGAGCGCCGCGGCCGATGGCTGGCCCGCCGTCGTCTTCCCCGCGGGCGTAGCCGTCCCCGGCACGACGATCGCGCCCCTGCCGCGGGTGGCAGTGGCGAGCCCGCTCCGCAGCACGGTCAGCACACCGAACGTGACGCAGAACCCCGCGACAAGCGCGCAGACCGCGAGGGTCACATTGGCCTTCCGAGCCGGTGGGTGCATCCGGGGAGCTCTCCCTTGCTCGCCCCCGGCGGCTCGAGCCGCAGCGCCTCCGGTGCAGGACGCTATCAGCACTATTACGGACAGAACGGCTAAGTTGCCCTCAGCACTGACCCTTGGATTTGTTGGTTCTGGGGGTTGACAACGGGCGGGCCCGAGCCGGGACGCACCGCTCGCCCGGGCAGCCCGGCGCCGGCGCCGGGTCCCGGCAGCTACGCGACGCCGAGGCCGAGCAGCAGGCCGTCGTCGGCGACGGCGGGGGAGCTGGTGATGAAGATCGGCACGCCGTCAGCGGGCGCGGTGATCGTCTCCAGCACCTCCGAGCCGTCCAGCGTGCTGATCGTCCCGATCACCTGGCCCTCGGAGACCGACTCGCCGGTGGTGACCGCCGGCGACCACCAGCCGCCGCGCTCGGTGCGCATCCAGTCGAAGCGGTTGAGCTGGGTGGGCGAGGGATCGGGGGTGTCTTCGGGCAGGTCGGCGATGCCGAGCAGCGCCAGCACTCCGTTGAGCCCGCGGACGTGCCGGGCGACGGCCTCCTCCTGGACCAGGCCGCACTCGCCGGACTCCGCGGTGATCGCCGGCACGCCGATCTCGGTCGCCGCCCCGCTCGAGAGACCGCCGAGCCTCGGGTCCGGCCGCGGCTCCTCCCTGATCACGTACGGCAGCCGGTACGCCACGGCCATTTGCCTCGCCCGGTCCTCGATGGGTCCCGCGTGGTACATCGCGAACGGTTCCAGCGCCTCGACCATGTCGCCGCAGTGCGCGTCGATGTACGCGTCCGAACCCGTGATGAGTTCATTGAACGCGGCGTAGGCCAGCCGGTCGGCCAGCGTGCCACCCGGGTCGCCGGGGAAGCACCGGTTGAGGTTCTTGCCGTCGTCGGGGACCACGAACGGGGTACGGGCGTGGAACGCGGGCAGGTTCAGCACCGGCACCGCCCGGACCCGGCCGCGCAGCTCGCGGTTTTCCAGGCTGCGGGTCCACCGGCGCACGCCCTCCATCGACGCGTACTCACAGCCGTGCACGCCGGAGATCACCGTGAGCAGCGGGCCGTCCTCGCTGCCGGTCGCCTCGACCAGCGGGACGTCCAGGCCTGCGAGGTTGATCGTGCGCCGGGTCACCGTCGTTGCCATGTCTGCGACTCCTTTGTCATGGAGCGGGCGAGTTTGTCGTGGGGCGGGCGAGCATTGTTGCGGGCGGCAAGCAGAGCCTCGGCGGCGGCGGCGACCCGGAGCAGTGCGAGGTCCTGGTCGCGCCGGCCGGCGAGCTGGAGGCCGGCCGGCAGGCCGGAGATGGGCACGGGTATCGAGATCGCCGGGTGGCCGGTGAGGTTGTACGGCCCGGTGAACCGGCCCTCGGCGCTGTCGTCACCGACGCCGAACGGCGGGTCCTCCTCCGGCGCCTGGTAGCCGACGGTCGGCCCCGCGAGCACGTCGACGCCATCCAGGCTCGCCTCGACAGCTTCGGCCAGCTCGTCCCGCCGCCGGGACGCCTCGGCGTACCGGTCCTCGCCGATCGAGGCGCCGTAGCTGAGCAGCGCGCGGGTGCCCTCGGCGTACCGGGTCTGATCCCGTGCCGAGTGCACCAGCGACGCCTCCCGCGCGACGATCACCGAGAGCACTTCTTCCCAGGCCGGGAGCTCGTCAAGCCAGGGTGCGGTGAGCTCGCGCAACTCCCAGCCCGCCGCTTCCAGCCGAGCGAGCGCGGCGCTGACCGCGTCGCGCACCTCGGGGGTGACCGACGGGTCGGCGAGCTGGGCGGCCAGGACGCCGACGGTGTAGGTCGCCGGCGGCCCGGCCGCGGCCGACGGATCGCCGGCGTCGGCCACGTCGGCTGGGTCGTCCAGGTCGTCAAGGTCGGCCCGATCAGCCGGGTCGGCCAGGTCGGCCGCGTCCAGGTCGTCAAGGTCGGCCGGGTCGGCCAGGCTAGCCAGGTCGGCGAGGCGCGCCACGTCCACGGGGCCGACCAGGTCCTCCGGCCGGGCCAGGCCGATCAGGTCGGCCCGGTCGGCCGTCGCCGCGAGCAGCTCCCTGGCCCCGGCGACCGTGGCCGTCAGCGTGCCGACGTGGTCGCACGAGTGGGAGAGCGGGAACACCCCGCCGACCGGCAGCAGGCCGTAGGTCGGCTTGAGCCCCACCACCCCGCAGTACGCCGCCGGGATCCGGATCGACCCGCCGGTGTCGGAGCCGATCGTGAGGTCGCACACGCCGGCGGCGACCAGGGCCGCCGAGCCGCCCGAGGAACCGCCCGAGGTGCGGGACGGGTCGTGGGGGTTGCGGGTGTCGCCGATCTCCGGGTTGGCGTGCCCGGCCGCGAACTCGAGGCACTGGGTGGTGGCGAACACCTCCGCCCCGGCGGTGCGCAGCCGGCGGACCAGTTCCGCGTCCTCGGCGGCGGGCTCGGGATCGCCCGCCGGGCTGCCGCAGCGGGTTGGAACGCCCTCCACCGCGATGATGTCCTTGATGCCCACCGGCCGTCCGGCCAGCGGCCCGTCGGCCGCGCGCCGCGGCGCCCCGATCACCGACGCGACAGCGTTCAGCGGCCGGCCGAGCCGCTCGAGCCGCTCGTAGGCGGCCAGCAGGTCGAGGTTGGACCGCTCGCACGTCCGCCTGCCCTGCTCGATCTCGCCGATCAGCTCGACCACCCGGCGCAGCATCGGGCCCTTCAGCCCGCCGAGGTGCGCCGGCACCTCGGTCGGCCGGTGGCGCACCATCAGGTCGCGGTAGATCCCGGAGTGGGTCTTGGCCGAGCGCCGGTTGAACGCGACCAGCGGCGCGAGCGATCCTTCCAGGTCCTCGGGGTCGAACCCGTCGAATCCCTTCGGCGGAACCGGCGCCTGATCGAGGACCTCTCTGGCCACGGCCACCAGCAACGGCGTGTAGGCCGGGTCCTCGAGCCCGTCCGCGATCGAGGCGTCGCTGACCGCGATCGCGGCCAGCATCGCCCCGTAGGCCTCCTTGCCCCACAAGTACCCCATGATGTCTTCGGTCGGATTGGCGTCGGCGATGTCGGCGGCCACCGCGCGCACCCGGTCCGAGATCGTCCCGTCGACCTCGCCGATCACGAACGTCTCCCGGCTGCCACGCAGCACGACCCCTGGCGCGGTCACGTCGGCGCCGAAGTTCACGAACGCCTCGACCACGCGCTCGGCCCCGACCACCGCGGCGAGCTGGTCGGCGTTCAGCCCGTTCTGCAGGGAGACCACGAACCCGTCTCCGTGCATCCGGCCCGCCAGGCTGGCCGCCGCGGCCGCCGTGTGCTGCGACTTGCACGCGACCAGGACCGGGCAGTCCAGCCGTTCCGGCAGGTCGGCCGGCAGCACCGCGGGAACAACCGCGGTGAAGTTCTCGATCGGCCCCTCGATCCGCAGGCCGTTTTCGTTGATCGCCGCGACCACGGCCGGGTCGGCGTCGCTGACCAGCACATCGTGGCCGTCGCGCACGAGCCCGGCGGCCACGGTGCCGCCGATCGCACCGCAGCCGAGCACCACATAACGCATGGGCGCGACGTTACAGCCTTGCCGTCCCTTAAGCTAGGACAAAGGTTTGTTTCGTCGGCAATCAGCGCCAGGTATCGCGCTCGGGCCGACGGGATCCCTAGGCTGATCATCAGCACTGCCGGACGGATCAGGAGGACCGGCCATCACGCCACTCATGATTGCCAGCGAGCGGGGCGAGGTGGGCCTGGCCGCGGGCGTTGACCTGCTGCGGGCCGGCGCGAGCGCCATGGACGCGGTCGAGGCCGCGATCCGCCTCGTGGAGTCCGATGAGGACAACCACACGGTCGGTGTCGGCGGGCTGCCGAACCTGCTCGGCGAGGTTGAACTGGACGCCTCGGTGATGGACGGGGGGACCCGGCGGGCCGGGGCGGTGGCCGCGGTCACCGGCTTTCCGCACCCGATCACGATCGCGCGGGCGGTGTGCGATCGGCTGCCGCAGCACCTGCTGCTCGTCGGGGCGGGCGCGGAGCGGTTCGCCGACGAGGTCGGCATCGAGCGCGGGCCGACCCTGACCGACGCCGCGCGCGAGAGATGGCGGGACGGCCTGACCGCCGCCGGGATCGACGCGGCGGCTGAGAGGTCCGGTCCCGGTGAGCGCGCCTACCGGGAACAGGTCCTGGAGCGGCTCGCCTCGATGGGGCTGCCCGACCCGCCGTGGGACACTGTCAACGTGCTGGCCCTCGACACCGCCGGCAACCTGGCGGTCGGCGTCAGCACCAGCGGGTACCCATGGAAGTACCCGGGCCGCGTCGGTGACTCGGCCATCATCGGCGCGGGCAACTACTGCGACAACGCCCTCGGCGGAGCCGCCTGCACCGGCCGCGGTGAGCTGGCCATCCGCGGTGCCACCGCCCGCGAGGTGCTGTACGCGCTCGCGGCGGACGGCGACCCGGGCAAGGCCTGCGCCGAAGCGCTCGGGCAGACGCTCGACCTGCCCGACGAGTTCCGCTCCCCGCTGCAGGCCCTGTGCCTGACGCCGGACGGCCGCCACGGCGGCGCGTCCACCAGACCCGGCTCGACTTACAGCGTGATGACCGTGCAGGATGCGACGTTCCGTATCGAGGAGCGGAGGCAGGTTTGAAGATCTTCATATCCAGCGACATGGAGGGCACCGCCGGGGTCGTCGACTGGGAGCAGTGCGTCGGGGACGGCCCGCAGGCGGCGGCCGGGCGCAAGCTGCTGCTCGACGAAGTCAACGCGGCCATCGAGGGCGCGGTCGCGGGCGGCGCCACCGAGGTCGTGGTCAACGACTCCCACTCCACGATGCGCAACCTGCCGCCGGGCGCGCTGGCGGGCGAGGCCTCCTACATCTCCGGGAGCCACAAGCCGCTGTACATGATGCAGGGCCTGGACGACAGTTTCGACGCGGTGCTGTTCGTGTCCTACCACGGATCGGTCGGCGCCCCCGCCGGGCTGTCGCACACCTACAGCCCGCGCGTGGTCGTCGAGGCACGGCTCGACGGCGTGGTGACCGGCGAGGCCGGCATCAACGCGCTCGTGGCCGCGCACTACGGGGTGCCGGTGGTGCTCGTGACCGGGGACCGGTGCGCCTGCGAGGAGACGGCCGCGCTGATCCCCGGGGTGCACGGGGCCGTGGTCAAGGAGCCGGTCAGCCGGACCGCCGCGCACAGCCTGCACCCGTCACGGGCGTGCGCGCTGATCAGGGACACCGCCGAGAAGGCCGTGGCCGGCGCGGCCGCCGCCGGGCCGCCGCCGCTGGCGTCGGCCACGCTGGAGGTGTCGGTGCGTACCACCGACATCGCCGAGGCCGCGAGCTGGGCACGCGGCGTGGACCGCGCCGGCCCACGCGAGCTGCGCATCCACGGCGAGACCGCGCTGGCCACGTACCGCTCGTTCTGCGCGGCGATCCTGCTCACCCGCACCATCGCGGACGTAGTGTGACGGCCATGACGAGCGCGATTTCCATGATCCCGGAGACTTTTCAGCCGTATGCGCTGACAATCCTCCGGGATCATGAAACGCGACATCGTGCCTGGTGACCGGAGTGGCTGATGTTGCCAGTGAGGCTGCGGTGAGCGGGCGGTCGGCGCC
>JASHQP010000278.1 GCA_030039095.1 Streptosporangiaceae bacterium | reverse complement strand
GGCGCTGACCGCCGCCGCGCCGGCGCGCACGCGCCCCAGCGTGGCCCGGCTGGCCGCCAGCCGGATAGCCCGTGCCCACCGCCGCGTGATCCGCGACGGCAGCGCGATCGGCGCCACCTCGCCGCCGGAGGGCTTGCACGAGCTGCGCAAGCGCTGCAAGGAGCTGCGCTACCTGCTGGAGCTCTTCGGCTCCCTGTACGACCCCGGGGAGCAATGGCGCGCGGTGCGCGAGCTGAAGGCGCTGCAGGACTGCCTCGGCGAGTTCCAGGACACCCAGGTGCAGCACGGGGAGCTCAGGGCGTTCGCCGACCAGATGCTGGCGGAAAGCGCCGCGCCCGCCGCCACGCTGCTCGCGATGGGTGAGATCGCCGCCGGGCTGATCACCAGGCAGCGGCAGGCGCGCGGCGAGTTCGCGGGCCGGTTCCGCGATTTCGCGAGCCCGGCCAGCCAGGACAGGATCCGCACCCTGATCGGGATCGCCGCCGCATGAAGACCTTCGCCACGTACAACATCAAGGGCGGCGTCGGCAAGACCGCGGCCGCCGTGAACCTCGGCTACCTCGCGGCGCACCAGGGCTACCGGGTCCTGCTGTGGGATCTCGATCCGCAGGGCGCGGCCAGCTTCCTGTTCCGGATCAGGCCCCGGGTCAAGGGCGGCGGCAAGGCGCTGATCCGCGGCAAGCGGCCCATGGACGACGCGATCAAGGCGACCGACTTCGACAACCTCGATCTGCTGCCCGCCGACTTCACCTACCGCAACCTCGACCTGGTGCTCGACGCGGCCAAGAAGCCGTCGCGCCGGCTCGGCAGCCTGCTCGCGCCGCTGAGCGCCGAGTACGACGTGATCTTCCTGGACTGCCCGCCCGGCATCTCGCTGCTGTCCGAGAGCGTGCTGCACGCCGCCGACCTGCTGCTGGTCCCGCTGATCCCGACCACGCTCTCGGTCCGGACCCTGGACCAGCTGACGGAGTTCCTGAGCACCTTCGACGGCAGCCAGCCCGCGATCCTGGCGTTCTTCTCCTTGATCGACCGGCGTAAGCGGCTGCACCGTGAGATCTCCGAGCAGCTGCCCGGGGAGCGCGACGACGTCGCGGCGGCCGCGATCCCGGCGCTGTCGCTGATCGAGCGGATGGCGGTGGAGCGCGCCCCGGTGAGCGCGTTCGCGCCGCGCAGCGCGGCCGCCCGCCGCTACGCGGAGCTGTGGCAGGAAGCGCGCGAGCGCACCAAGCTGCCAGAGCCCCCGCCCACCGACGCCTGGTGATCGCGCGCCGGGACGCCTACCCGGCCGGCGCCCAGCGCAGCGGCAGCTCGTCGATGCCGTAGATCCCCTCCACGCCGCCCAGAACGGCGGGCCCCGCCGCGGCCAGGCCCGGCATCCGCGGCGCCAGGAAGGCCAGGGCCTCCTCCAGCTCGGCCCTGGCCAGGTTCGCGCCCAGGCAGTAGTGCGTGCCAGCGCCGAACGTCAGCAGCCGCCCGTCGCGCTCGGCCGTGATGTCGAACTCCTCGCCGCCCGGCTGCTCGCGGTTGGCCCGCTCCGAGCAGATCGCGACGATCGTCCCGGCCGGGAACGTCACGCCGCGGTGCTCGAGCTGCCCGGAGAGGATTCTCGCGGTGAACGGCGTGATCGGCTCGACCCTGAGCACCTCCTCGACGGCCCTTTGGGTCAGCTGCGCCTTGCTGCGCAGCAGCTCCCACTGGCCAGGGTGCGCGGCGAACAGCCGCATCGCGTGCGAGAGCTGGGCCTGCGTGGTGTCGACTCCCCCGGCGATCACGTTGACCACCAGGTTGACGCACTCGGCGTGGGACAGCCGGTCGCCGCGGTCCTCGGCGGCCAGCAGCGCGGTGATCAGGTCGTCACCCGGCTCGGCGCGCCGCTGCTCCAGCAGCCGCTCGACGTATTCACCGAGCTCGACGACGGCGCGCTCGATCTGCGGGACTCCACTGGCGAGCGCCTTGATGTCGAACTGCCGCTGCACCAGGCTCGACCACTCGTGCAGCCTCGGTGCGTCCTGGTCCGGGGCGCCGAGCACCGCGGCGATCATCAGCGACGGGTAGGGCTTCGCGAGCGCGGCGACGAGGTCGCACGACCCCGCCGCAGCGACCGGGCCCCAGAGCTGGCCGAGGAAGTCGCGCATGGCGGGCCGCCACCGGTCGGCGGCGCGCGGGGTGAACGCCGGGCCGACCAGCGCCCGCAGCCGCCGGTGCAGGTCACCCTGCTGGTTGAGGATGTTGGCGTCGATGTGGTCGCGCAGCGGCCCGGCGCCGATCCCGAACAGGTCAGCGATCTCGCGGCCGGGGAACGACGCCTGCCGGGAGCGCAGGAAGAACTCGCCCGCCTCGCGGTCCAGCACGATGAACGCCACCGGCGAGCTGGCCAGCCAGGCCCCGCTCGCGCGCACGTCGGCCAGCAGCGTGTGGTACCGGTCGCCGGCGAAGTCGCCGGCGTCGAGATCGATGGCCGGCAGGTCGAGCTCGGTCACCAGAGTCATAGTTGGCGTCCCCGTTCCGGGTGGTTTAGTCCAGTTCGCGGATGAAGCCGATCATGGCCTCGCTGACGTCGTCCGGTCGCTCCTGCTGGGTCCAGTGACCGCAGCCGGGGAGCAGCACCGGCTCGCGAAGCTGCGGCGCGTAGTCGCGAAGCCGGGGCAGCGCGCTGCGGGCACCGAGCAGGACCAGGTCGCGCTCGCCGGCGACGTACAGGGCCGGCACCGTGACCTGGGCGTGGTGCCAGGGGGCGGTGAGCTCCCAGCTGCGGTCCAGGTTGCGGTACCAGTTGAGCGGCCCGGTGAATCCGGCGTCGGCATACTCGGCGGCGAACGCGTCGATGTCGTCACTGGTCAGCCACGCAGGCAGGCCCGACGACGGCGGCTCGCCGCACATGTCGAGAAACCCGCCGCCCGGCGGCACCACCGGCAGCGCCGCGGGTGCCTCGCCCGATGCCCCGTAGAGCACCCGGACGAAGGTCTGCCGGGGATCCCGCGCGAGCTCGGCGTCGGCGACGCCCGGCTCCTGGAAGTAGATCATGTAGAAGCCGTCCCCGGCCCGTTCCCGCATCGCGACCGTCGGGGGCCTGCTCCCCCGCGGCTGGTAGGGGACGCTCAGCCCGATCACGCCCCGGACCCGGTCCGGCCGCAGCAGCGCCGTGTTCCAGGCCACCGGCGCGCCCCAGTCGTGGCCGGCCACCACCGCCCGCTGCTCACCGAGCGCGTCCATCAGCGCGATGACGTCGCCGGTCAGGTGCAGCATCGTGTACTTGCCGGCCTCCGCTGGCCCGCCGGTCCGGCAGTATCCGCGCTGATCGGGCGCTACCGCGTGGTAGCCGGCCTCGGCCAGCGCGGTGAGCTGGTGCCGCCAGGAGTACCAGCACTCGGGAAACCCGTGCAGGAGCAGGACGAGCGGCCCCGAGCCCGCCTCGGCGACGTGCATGCGCAGCCCGCGCGCGTCCAGATACCGGTGGCTCACCCCGGGCAGGTCGTCGTGGCGCATGGTCGGAGGATAACGGCGGCCGGAAGCCGCCTGGAAGACCCGCGGTGCCCGTTTCCGCCCAGCCCACGACCCTGCGGTTGCGGAGCGTAACGGGTCTTTATCACGGATTGCGGCTGCACGCGAGGTCAGCACGGTCCATGCTGTATCCCAGGGATATCGTCAGGCTAGGGGGAATTGGTGAGCCGCAGGCTGATTCGGGTGGAGATCCCGGTCTTCCCGGAGCGGCGTATGTTCCGTGTGCACGATCCGTCGGTCGACCCGGACGCTCCGGGCAGTCCCGTGCCCAACGGCTCACTGATCAGCAGCAACCGCGACCAGATGCTCGTCACCTGCGCCCAGGAGCACGTCAGCGTCCAGCTCACGATCGAGGAGTGGGAGGACGCGCCGCCCCCGTTCAGCGACGGGTACGAGGACGAGGCGAAGTGCACGCTGTACCTGCGGGGCAGGCTGAGCATCAACGACACCGGCCGCTCCGATTCGGCGGTGGACGGCCTGCGGCTGGCCGGCGGGGTGGGCGATTACGGAGTGCACGTGTACACCCGCAACCGGGCCGAGACCGTGCGGCGGTACGCGGCCCTGTTCGCGACGGACGTGGACCCGCTCGGTGACGAGTTCCAGCAGGCCAGGAAGCGGCTCGAAGGCGTGGAACAGTACCTGCTTCAGCTCTGGCGCGAGTCGTGACGAGCCGGTTCCGGCGCGCCGGTCACGGCGTGCTGGCGGTTCCGGTGTTCCGGGCAGCCGGCCTGACGGGCTGGTGTGACGACGTGGGGCGCGGCGGCGAGCCCTTCGTTTCGAAGCTGGTGCGGAACGGCGTCAGCGCGTAGACCGCCAGCGATACCGCGGCGATCGCGATCAGTGCCAGGAACGACAGCACGATCCGCGCGCGCCGGGACCGCAAGATCGCGGCGATGCCAGGCCGCCCGAACGAGCTCAGCCTGGATGCCAGCAGGGGATCGTCATCGGCAAGCTTGCGCTCCATCGCATCGAGGATGCGCTGCTCGTCCATGGACAGGGCCATGGCCACCTCCGCACCACGTCCGCCCGCGGCTGCCGCACAGGACAGGGCGGGGATCCACTCCTACTATCCCCCGCTCGAGGAGCTTTTACCCGCGCTTTGCCGACCGACTGTGCCCCGTATCCCGTTCAGCTTCGCGGGCACAACACACCATCGAAGGATGTGCGAATACGTTTGAGATGCTCGAACAATTATTCTAGCCTGAACGCTATGCGGTGGGACAACCTGCGCCTGAACGCCACTCGAGCCGACGGGTCACCAGGGTCCGGCGCTGGCGCGCCGGCCCTGTTCGAGCGCGACGCGGTCGCGCGGACCTTCGACACGCCCGGCTTCCGCGGCATGACCTTCTACGAGGTCCACGCCCGATCGATCATCAACCAGGTGCCGCCCGCGTCGCGCATGGCCTTCCGCTGGACAATCAACCCTTATCGTGGCTGTTCGCATTCATGCAGTTACTGTGCGTGGGGTGGCACTCCGATCTTGATGGCCGACGGGCGCACCAAACCGCTGGCCTACGTCAGGCCCGGCGACGCCATCTATGGCACGGTCCGCCGCGGCTCCTATCGGCACTACGTGATCACCGAAGTGCTCGACCACTGGTCGACGATCAAGCCTGCGTACGCGGTCACGCTCGAAGACGAGACCCGGCTGATCTGCAGCGCGGATCACCGCTTCCTGACCAGCCGCGGCTGGAAATACGTGATCGGCACCGAGTGCGGCGGCCCGTTGCAGCGGCCACACCTGACACTCCACAACAAGCTGATGGGGGTCGGCGAGTTTGCCGAACCGCCCAAGGAGACCGCCGACTACCGCCACGGCTACCTTTGCGGCATGATCCGCGGCGACGCGAGCTTGGGCAGCTACTCGTACCGGACGTCCGGAACGGTTCACCGCTTCCGGCTGGCGCTCGCCGACGACGAGGCGCTGGACCGTACGCGCCTCTACCTGGCCCGAGAAGGAATCGGCACAACCAAGTTCGCTTTTTCCGAGGCCACGAGCACGCGGCGGCAGATGACAGCGATCCGAACCCAGTCTCGCGATCGCGTCCAGGCGATCCAGCGGCTGATCGAGTGGCCTACTTTGCCAGACCCCGAGTGGCGGAAGGGATTCCTGGCCGGCATGTTCGACGCGGAGGGCGGCTACAACCAGGGAGTCTGGCGCGTCTCCAACACCGATCCGGAGATCATCGGCTGGACGGTCTCGTGCATGAAGTCCCTCGGCTTCGCTGTCGTCGTTGAGGACCTCGAGCGATCCAACGGCATTAAAGCCGTCCGGCTGCTGGGTGGGCTCAAGGAGGTGCTCAGGTTCTTCCACACTACGGAGCCGGCGATCACCCGGAAGCGCTCAATCGAGGGCATGGCGCTGAAGAGCGACGCCCCGCTGCGGGTGGCCTCGATCGAGCCGATCGGCATGGAGCTCGAGCTGTTCGACATCACGACCGGCACCGGCGATTTCATCGCCAACGGCGTGGTGAGCCACAACTGCTTCGCCCGCAACACCCATACGTACCTGGACATGGACTCCGGGCACGACTTCAACACCCGCATCGTCGTTAAGGTCAACGCGCCGCGGCTGGCCCGCAAGGAGCTGGCCGCGCCCAAGTGGCAGGGCGAGCACGTGGCCATGGGCACGAACGTGGACTGCTACCAGCGCGCCGAGGGCCGCTACCGGCTGATGCCCGGGATCATCGAGGCGCTGCGGGACGCCGCGAACCCGTTCTCGATCCTGACCAAGGGCACGCTGATCCTGCGCGATCTGGACCTGCTGGCCGAGGCCGCCGAGGTGACCGACGTCGGCCTGAACGTCTCCGTCGGCTTTGTCGACAAAGAGATTTCTCGATCTGTCGAGCCTGGAACGCCCAGCCCAGAGCGCCGGCTCGGGGTTTGCGCCGCGCTGACGGAGCGCGGACTGCGATGCGGGGTGCTGATGGGGCCGGTGCTGCCGTTCCTGACCGACTCCCCCGCCATGCTCGAGCGGACCGTGCGCCTGGCCGCCGAGGCCGGGGCCGCGCACGTGACCCCGATCGTGCTGCATCTGCGACCGGGGGCCCGTGAGTGGTTCCTGAAGTGGCTCGGCGAGAACTTCCCCGACCTGATGGACGCCTACCGCGGCATGTACGGCCGGAGCGCGTACGCGCCCAAGGCCTACCAGGCCCAGATCTCAGAGCAGATCAGGGAGCTGGCGCGCCGCTACCGGGTCGGCCAGGCCACCCCCGGCCAGGCACGCCGCATCCAGCCGCGCACCACCAAGCCCACCCCGGCCATCGAGCCGGAGCCCGGACCGGAACCGGTCCAGCTCTCCCTGCTATGAAACCGCCCGCGCTAACGGGGCAACCTGTCAGTACGAGGAAATGCGTCGGCTAATACGCCTGAGAGGGTTCCCGCTAATCCGGTTTCGCTGTCACGACCGGGAGGCCTGCGGCCTGCCAGGCCTGGAATCCGCCGTCCAGGTCGGTGGCGCCGCGGATGCCGAGATCCTGCAGCGCGGCCGCGGCCAGGCTGGAGGTGTAGCCCTCGGAGCAGACGACGATCACCTGGAGGTCGTAGCTGGCCTGCGGCAGCCTGGCGTCCGAGGCCGGGTCGAAGCGCCACTCCAGCACGTTGCGCTCCACGATCAGCGTCCCGGGGATCTCGCCCTCGGCGGCGCGCTGGGCGGCTGGGCGGATGTCCACCAGCACGGCACCCTCGCGTGCCGCTCTCGACGCCTGGACCGGGCTGAGCCGGTCGAGACGAGCCCGGGCCTCGGTGAGCAGCTGGTCGATGGTCCGGCTGCCCGGTGGGGCCGAAGCCGCGTCTGTCACCAGTCCTCCTCCATCTCGGTCCCCGTCTGGACCAGGCCCGACTCCGTGAGCTCGAACCGCCGCATCGCGGTGAGCGGCGGTGAGTAGGCGTGGACGGTCACGGCGGGCTCGGCGGACACGTTCACCACGTCGTGAGTGTAGTGCGGGCCGAAGGTCCTGACGCTGCCCCGCGCGACCGTCAGGTTCCGCACCAGCGGCCGCTGCGCCGCGGCGACCGTCCGCTCCCGCACCTGGCCTTCTGCGACCGCGAACGCTCCGGCCGCGAGGCCGTGGTCGTGGAAGCCGGTGCTCTGGCCGGGAAGCCAGGACAGCAGCCACACCTCGTGATCGTCGGTCAGCTCCAGCCGCCGGTACCAGCGCCGCCCGGCGTCATACCGCACGACCTCGCCCCAGCCGCCCGGCCGCCCGGCAAGCGAGCTGACGATCTCGCTCAGGAGTGCCTGGCTGAGCCGTGCCGGCGCGAGCCCGGCCCGCCCGGGGCGACTGTGCCCCACAGGCGCCGTGTCGTTCACGAGTGTCATCCTATTTCACCCATCGTTTTAGTCGAGATTTGCTGCCACGAAAGTTACCACGTTCCACACCCGTCCCGGTAGACCAACCCGCGGGTTACATCGGACCGTTGCGGAGCCAGCAGCCGCCGCCCCCTGGGCCCGGCCATGACTTTCCCGCACGTAAAGTTGTCTGCCGTGGTAGCCGAGCGCGATGAGCCAGCGCAGCCGAGGCCCGACCGGCTGGTCGTCCGGACGGAGCCCGCGGCCGACTGGGGCGACATGGTCGCCCGTCTCCCGTACTCCGGGTCCGTTGCCTGGGTCCGCCGCGGCGACGGGCTGGCGGGCTGGGGCGAGGCAGCCCGGATCGCCATCCCGGCCGGCGCCGACAGGTTCACAGCGGGCGAGAAGTGGCTGACCGAGTTCTTCGACGGCGCCGACGTCACCGACGAGGTCGGCCTGCCGGGCTGCGGACCCGTCGCGTTCGGCAGCTTCACCTTCGACCCGACGTCCGACGGCTCGGTCCTGGTCGTGCCCGCCGTGGTGATCGGCCGCCACGCGGGCCGGTCCTGGCTGACCACGATCGGCGACCGGAACGTGTCCCAGGAGCCGGTGCAGCCGACACGCGGGCCGGCCGAGCTGCGCTGGCACGACGGCAGCCTGACCGCGCCGCAGTGGGAGCGCGCGGTCAGCTCGGCCGTTGCCAGGATCCAGGCGGGCGATCTCAGCAAGGTCGTGCTCGCCAGGGATCTGTACGCGGTGGCGTCGGACGAGATCGACGCGCGCGTGCTGCTCGCGAGGCTGGCCGCGCGCTACCCGGACTGCTGGACGTTCAGCTGCGCCGGGCTGGTCGGCGCCACCCCGGAGCTCTACATCAGGCGGGAGGGGGCGGCGGTCAGCTCGCTCGTGCTGGCCGGCACCACACGGCGCGGCCGCAGCGGCGCGGAGGACGCCAGGCTCGGCGCCGCGCTGCTGGCGTCGGCCAAGGACGTCGAGGAGCACCGGTACGCCGTGGCCGACGTGCGCAGGGCGCTGACGCCGTTCTGCGACCGGCTCGACATCGACGCCGAGCCGTCGCTGCTGCGCCTGGCCAACGTGCAGCACCTGGCCACCCACGTAACCGGGCGGCTCGCCGCGGCGCAGGTTTCGGGGACCGGCAGCGTGCTCGGCGAGCACGCCTCGGCGCTGGCGCTCGCCGCCGCGCTGCACCCGACCGCGGCCGTGGGCGGCACGCCGACCGGAGCCGCGATGGAGCTGATCCGCGAGCTCGAGGGGATGGACCGGGGGGCGGTACGCCGCCCCGGTCGGCTGGGTCGACGCGCACGGCAACGGCGAATGGGGCATCGCCCTTCGCTCCGCGGAGCTGGACGGCCGCCGGGCGCGGCTGTTCGCCGGGTGCGGCATCGTCGCCGATTCGGACCCCGAGGCCGAGCTGGCCGAGGCGCAGAACAAGTTCCGCGCCATGCAGGACGCGCTGCAGGACTAGCCGCCGCAGGACCGCCGAGCGCGGACCTAGGCGCCCGCGGCCGCGCCGGAGCAGGCCTCCCGCAGCCGGGCACGCAGCTTCGCCCCGGCCGCGCGGTCCGTGCGCACCTCCACCACCCGCAGCCCGTCCCCGTCCAGCGCGTCCGCCAGGCCGGAAGCCTTGTCCAGCAGCAGGTGCGGTACCCCGGCGGCCTGGGCGAGCAGCCCGAAGTCGGTGCCGTGCGGCGTGCCGAACAGCCGCTCGAACGACTCGGGGAACGCCGCCTGCTCCAGCGCGGAGAAGATGCCGCCGCCGTCGTTGTTGACCACGACGAGGCACAGGTCCGGCCGCGGCTCGGCGGGCCCGAGCATCAGCCCGGCCGCGTCGTGCACGAAGGCCAGGTCGCCGAGCAGCGCGGCGGCGGGCCCGCCGCCGCCCGCCTGGTGCG
>JASHQP010000277.1 GCA_030039095.1 Streptosporangiaceae bacterium | reverse complement strand
CAGCCGCGAGGTGGACTGGCCGGTCCCGGCCGAGCGCGGGCCGGATGGCCTCGAGCCCCTGCCGGAGCCGCAGGAGCAGCGCGCCGAGGACGAAGAGCAGGACGAGCAGGATCAGGAGCTTGCCAGCCTGCGCTCGCTCGCGATGTACGCCACGCAGACCCTCCCGCTCAAGGCGATCCGTGATTACGTCCCGCCCGACCGCCGGGAGGCCGGCCGTTCGCGGCGCCGCTGAGCAAAGCCGCTGAGCAAAGGAGCACCCATGCCACGTCCGAGCGCTGGCCTGTACGTCAAATCGGCGCTGTGCACCGCCTGGCTGCGTGCGCACGGGTTCCGGTCATCGCTGGTGGCGTGCGAGGGCATGCTGCCGGTGCTGGTCCGCGGCGGCACCGTCCGGCTGGGCAAGCGCGTGATCCTGCGGGGCAGGGTTGCCCGCTGCGAGATCGGCGCGGAACGCGACGCCGTTCTGGACATCGGGGACGGCGTGTTCATCAACCAGGGCGCCACGGTCGCCGCGCAATGCCGGATCACGATCGGCCGCAATACCCAGATCGGGGACTTCGCGGCCGTGTACGACTCGAATTACCACCGTCTCGACCCGCAGCACCCGGTGAAACGCGCGCCGGTCACGATCGGCGAGAACGTCTGGCTCGGCCGCGCCGCCCTGGTGCTGCCGGGCAGCACGATCGGGGATCACACGGTCGTGGCCGCCGGATCCGTCGTCAACGGTGACCTGCCGCCACGCGTGCTGGCGGCCGGCAACCCCGCCCAGATCATCAAGAAACTCGACATACCCGACGGCTGGCGCCGCGGCTGAACGGCGGCGGCGCGGCGGCTCAGGAACCCCAGAGGCTGCGGCGGGTCGGCGGGTCAGGAACCCCACAGGCTCTGGTATTCGGCGGCTGACTGCGGGTACTCGTCGGGGTTGTCGATGCAGTAGCCGGCTCCGCAGAAATAGGACTCGAAAGCTATCTCATTGGCATTGGCGGCGAAGAAGCCGTACATGTCCTTGATGTAGGCGGGGTCATCGCCGCCGCTCTCCCCCGGCCATTGATCGCTGTTCACGTCGGCCCATTCGGGGACGGAGAACTGCTTGCCGTGCTGCTCGGCGAAATGGAGCCAGTAATTGAGGCCGTACGCGCCGTTGAGCTGCTGCTGCCAGCCGGCGCTGGTCAGCGCGTCCGGCCAGTCGTCGTAGGCGTCGAGACCGATGATGTTGACGTAAGCGTCGCCAGGGTAGGCGTCCAGGATGCTGCTGCCCGGCATCGCGGTGCCAGAACCCCGGTTCGGGTTCCAGTCCCAGAGGAGGCCGGGGGCGATGGCTGATACCGTCGACACGATTTGCCGCCAGCACTCCGCGAACTGCTCCGGCGTGCCCCATCCGGACGTTATGTTCATCTCCCAGCCGAGCCGGATGATCGTCCCCTCACCGGCCAGGCCGGTGCTGTTCATGGTCTGCGCGAACTGCTGCCACTCGCTGTTGTAGTCGCCGTTGTCGCAGCTCTGGATGTCGGCTCCGACGTTCTCGGGGAACATCGGCACGCCGAAAACCTTCTTGTACGACTGCGCGGCCCATTCCGAGTACATCGCGTTGGGCTCGGTAAAGTCCGACCACACGCTGCGGTTCGGCCAGGTCACCACCACGGTGGTCGGCCGGCCCCGCCAGGTACCGAAGGCGGTGGAGGCGTCGGCGTCCTGCGAGGAGTACGGGTTGAAATCCGGGTAGGACACGCCGCTGAGCCAGTGCAGGGCCGACGTCGTGTCGGTCAGCCCCCTGGTCTGCTTCTTGCTCTTGGCGGCGGGAGCCTTCTTTTTCGCGTGGGAAGGCTTGGCAGAAGGGGAGGCCGACGTCGAGGCACTCGCGGACGGGCTGACCCGCTGCGCCGCGGCGGCGATGGCGTTCGCGGAGCCCGAGCCCGCGCGGCCGTGAGAGTCGTCGCTGGACAGCTTGTAGTACGAACCAAAACCGAGAGCGAACAGGATCACCAGGGCAATGGATTTGCGGTACGGCAACCTCGACAGCCACCGCCGCGTGCCCAGCAACCTCCCCGAGTGCCGTGCCACTGCCTCCGGTCACCTTTCGTCGCGTGCCGCCGGAGACCCCCCCAGCGCGCCAGAATCACCATTTCAATTGAAGGCCCCAGCTGATTCTGCCATCTGCGAGGCCAGGACGTGCGCAAATCATGAAAAGGCCGAAGGGTCCGCGGCCGAGCAAGGTGACTCTATGTACTGGTTACATGGCGTCTTGTCGCCGAAAGCGCATAAAGAATGCGGAGCAACAGAACAGATAGGACTTCGTCAAGGGCGAAACAGCCCGGGCTCGTCGGCCACCTCCGGTTGCCCGCCCGGGCCGGCCGGGGCGTCCCGGGAGTCACCAGCGGGCCTGACGGCCGGCCGGAACCAGTCCGATGGCGCCTCCCAGCTCGCCGCGGCTTCGATGTCCTCGTCGCCCCGTTCGGCCGGCGCCCGCTTGCGGGCCGGCCGGAACCAGTCCGACACATCCTCGTCGTCCTCGTCGCCGGCCGGCGGCTCCCTGCTCGGGGCTGCCTGCGCGGCGTCGGCCCGGGAGTCCTCGCGGACCAGGTAGTCCCAGTCGGCCCGCGGATCGTACCTGGCCGGTGGGTCCTCGGGCATCGGCGGGCCCGGGTCCGCCCGCGCGGCCGCGGCCGGGACGTCCTCGCGCATCGGCGGGTCCCAGTCATCCCCCGGATCCCAGTCAGCCCCCGGAGCCTCGTCCCGAGCGGGCCGTGCACGCTCCCCGCTGAGCGGCCGGTCCCAGTCGTCGAATGCGTCGCGGCTCTCCGGCCACGCCCGCCTGGCTGGCGCGGCCCCACGGCCCGGCTCGCCGTCACCGTCGTAGGCACCGGCGAAGGCAGCGCGGGAATCCGCCGCGAGCAGCCGCTCCCTGATGACCAGCGACGCAGCGGTGGCCAGCGCGGCCGCCAGCAGGCACAGCCACGGGAACGCCTGGCCCGGCCGCGTGCCGTGCGACCTGGAAACGATCATGGCCATGCCGGCGGCAAGAGCGACCACGGCGCCGGCGGCGAGCATGACCGCGCGGACGCCCGGCCGCGACGAGGCGTTCCTGCCCCCGCGCTGGTGCGCCATGGCAAACCCGGCAGCAACCACGAGCGCGAGCAGCGCGGTCCCGCCGCCCAGTTCGGTGACACGGAACTCGACGGACCTCCGGGCCGGCTCCCCGGAGATCTGCGCGGCCAGCGTCACCGTGAGGGCAAGGCACGCAACCGCCCACCCGCGCTGCTCGGCCCTGGGGGCGGCGTTCTCGTTCCGCCTCCTGACGCACTGCGGCAGGACGACAACGGTGCAGAAAGCCGCCGCCTGGGAAGCGATCAGCGGCGCGCCCGCGATCATAGACCGCTGAGCAGTGCGCCGAAGAACAGGCTCACGTCGCTGGAACTCGGAGATGAGGCGGAGTCCGCCGCGGCCGGTGTGGTCGGTGCCGGTGTGGTCGGTGCCGGCGTGGTCGGTGCCGGCGTCGTCGGTGCCGGCGTCGTCGGTGCCGGTGTCGTCGGTGCCGGCGAGGTCGGCTTCGACGTGGTCGGCTTCGGCGAGGCCGACTTCGACGTCGTGGGCTTGGGCGAGGTCTTGCTGGCCTGCGGTGAGGGCACGACGTTGTTGTTGGCCCCGGGGCTCGCGCCCGCGACGACGGAATGCTTCGACGACTTGCGGTCACCCGCCGAGTGCGTGCCGTTCGGGCTCGTCGACCCGGACGACGCCGGGGTGGAGGCGGAAGAGGACGGCGCGTTCTGGTTCGCGGTGTGGTCGTCGACCAGAACCGCCCCCGCCCCGAGGACGGCGATGGCCACCGCCGCCGCGCACGCCGCCATCACGTAGCCGCTGCTGCGGCGGCGGTTTACCTGCGGGGCGGCCGTGCCGGGGAAGCCGTTGTCGCCGAACGGCTCCACCCGCCTGACGATCTCGGCGCGGTAGTCGGCGGTGTCGGCGGAGTCGTCGGAAAGCAGCCACAGCAGCCGCTCACGCTCGTTGGCCGGCATGGCGGCCGACGGCAGCAGGGCGAGGACCACGGCCGGATCGGGGCTGCGGCGTCTGCGCTTGGCGCAGATCAGGCAGCGCCCGGCGTGCCCCTTCATCCAGCGTGGCGAGATCTTCGAGAGGTCCCCGTTCATGCCGGCCAGATGGGCGGCCGCGGCGTCGCAGGTCCAGGCCTGCTCGGGGCAGGCCGCCAGCAGCAGGTCTTCCGCCGCCTCGAACTGCGCGCGGCTGCTCTGCACCAGCGTGCGTGCCCGGCTGTACGTCACGCCGAGGATGTCCGCGAGTTCGCCGGTGTCCAGCCGGTGCCGGAGGTTCAGCTCCACGATCTCGCGCTCAGCGGGGTTGATCGCCGCAAGCGCCTTCCACGCGCTGGACAGCAGGTCAGCCTGCCAGGCGCTGCCGTCGGCCAGCTCGTCCCAGTCCCACTCCGCGGTCAGGTCGTCGAGATACGCCGGCTTGACCCCCGCCTGCAGCTGCTGGTGGCAGGCGCAGCGGGCGACCGCGAACAGCCAGGCACGCAGCCGCTCGGGGCTGGGCAGCAGCGAAGCCCCGGCGGCGGTGACGACGAACGTGGCCTCCACGACCTCGGCGGCATCGGCCACCTCGCCGAGCTGCGACTGGCAGTAGTCGTACAGCTCCTGACCGTGTTCATCAAATGCGCTGGCTGCCGCCTTGATGTCGCCTTGCCCGGCCGCTTCTGCTATGTCCCCCACACATGCACAATAGTTCCTCCTTATTGCGCAGGACGTGAGGTTCCGTCTTATTGCGCAGGACGTGAGGTTCCGCAGTTACCCGGCAGCAGGCCGGTCACTGCTGGCTTCGGTCGCGATGTGCGGGCCGCCGGAGCAGCCGCCGAAGGCGCGGCGGGGACCACCGGCGGCAGTCACACAGCGAGCACTCGGTTCCGCCGCGATAGTGCTCGTGGGCGTGACGGTCATGGCGGCACCTGCACAGGAGCGCCGGGCGGGGCCCGCTCACCGGGCGCCCGGGCCGGGCGCGGCAGGCTTCATCGGCGTGACCTTTCCGGAAGACCTCGTCATCCCCGGACTCCGTACAGACATATGGCACCACTTCAATGGCGACAACCGAAACGTTCACGTCCGGCCGCGCGGCAGCGCCGGAGACCGCTGGGAAGCAGATTGTAGAGCATGCATACGCAGCCGCATGCCCGCCTGGGTGCAGCGGACCACAGGGCAGATCGCCAGGCGTTCCCTAACCTGCGCCGATAGAGCCACCTGGGAGCTGGGCCACATCCCACCCCGTATCCTTCACGGCCCGGATGAGCTTGCGCATCGCCAAGGGGCGGACGCCTTTCCAGTTCACCTCTTCTTCCCTAGAGGATGCCCGGTTCAGGAGGATCATATGATGAAGGTCACGGATAATTCCGATTACCTCCAGAATGGTGAGGTCAACCGTCACCGGCGTGTTCTCATCTGGCGTCATGCATTCATCTAACCGCACAGAAAAACGTTCACTGCGCCCTGCATTGGCCGACCCGGCCCGAGAGTCCCCCGGGATGGGCCCGGTTCTTGCTCGCCGGGAAGCCGCGCCCTGCCGGCCGGGACTGGCCCTGTGCCCCAGCTCGATCATCAGGATTCGGATGTCGGCTTCCCTTGCTGCCAGCCGCCTGCTACTCTCATTCCACTAAGCACTTAGTGGAATGAGAGATCAATGATCGAGTTCCAGCTCGACGAGACGTCGGGCGTGGCCACCTACCTGCAGCTCGTGCAGCAGGTTCACCAGGCCCTGCGGATGGGGATGCTCGAGCCGGGCGACCAGCTGCCGACTGCGCAGCAGGTGGTCGCCCGGCTGGCCATCAACCCGAACACGGTGCATAAGGCCTACCGGGAGCTGGAGCGGGAGGGACTGGCGCGCGCCCGCCCTGGGCTCGGCACGTTCATCACCCGCTCGCCGTCCGGGACCGACCCGGCCACCCAGGCGCGGTTTCTCGCCGAGCTGACCGGCTGGCTGCGCTCGGCCCGGTCCGAGGGCCTTGATCCCGGTGACATCGAGGCGATCTATCGCACCGCGTTCCGCGCCTGCTTCGCCGAAGGGGCCGCGTGATGAGCGCCGTCATCGAGGCCAGCGAGCTCGGTAAGGCCTACCGGCGGACCTGGGCGCTGCGCGATTGCACGCTCGCCATTCCCGAGGGCCACGTCGTCGGGCTCGTCGGCCCGAACGGCGCGGGCAAGACCACCTTGCTGCGGCTGGCCACCGGGCAGCTCACGCCGACCCGCGGCAGGATCAGCGTCTTCGGCGCGCCTCCCGCCGCCGGGCCGGCGCAGCTGGCCCGGGTTGGCTTCGTCGCCCAGGACACTCCGGTGTACGCCCGCATGCGGGTCACCGATCACCTCCGGATGGGGGCCTGGCTCAACCCCGGCTGGGACGGTGAGCTGGCGCAGCGGCGGATCGCGCAGGTAGGCCTGGACCCGCAGCAGCGGGCCGGATCACTGTCCGGAGGCCAGCGTGCCCAGCTCGCGCTCACCCTGGCGCTCGCCAAAAGGCCCGGGCTCCTCCTCCTCGACGAGCCGGCCGCCAGCCTGGACCCGCTCGCCCGCCGGGAATTCCTGCGCAGCCTGATGGAGGCGGTCGCCGAACACGGCACCAGCGTCGTGCTGTCCTCCCACCTGGTCACCGACCTGGAACGGGTATGCGACTACCTCATCGTGCTCGCCGCGTCCCAGGTGCGCATCGCCGGGGAGGTCAGCGAACTGCTCGCCTCCCACCACCGGCTGTCCGGACCCCGCCGTGACCCCGCCGCCCTCCCCGCGGGCCAGGACGTCATCGAGGAAAGCCACACCGACAAGCAGAGCACCCTGCTGGTCCGCACCGGCGGGCCGGTCCTCGACCCGGCCTGGACCGTCACGCCGGTCAGCCTGGAGGAACTGGTCCTCGCCTACATGAACCTGGCGAACGGCGTCCCGGCCCGCAGACCGCCGCTGAAAGTGGCGTCATGATCAGGCTCGCCTGGCTCCAGTTCCGCACGCAGGCGCTCACCGCCGCCGCGGCGCTGGCCGCGTTCGCGGTGCTGCTCGCCGCCACCGGGCCGCACCTGGCCAGCCAGTACGCCGCCAGCCGCGTCACCGGCTGCCCGGCCTCCACCTGTGAGAACCTGGCCAGCGACTTCCTCCAGCAGCTCTACGCCGCCGGCACCTACTGGGTGCTCGACCTGCTCGGCGTCGTGATCATCCTGCTCACGCCCGCCGTCATCGGCCTGTTCTGGGGCGCGCCGCTGATCGCCCGCGAGCTGGAGACCGGCACCGCAGCCCTGGCCTGGAACCAGTCCATCACCCGCACCCGGTGGCTGGCCGTCAAGCTCACCGTCGGCGGCCTGGCCGCCATGGCCGTCACCGAGGCAATGAGCCTCATGCAGACCTGGTGGGCCGCGCCGATCAGCCACGCCGTCGGCCACGGCGGCGGCGGCACCAACCTCGCCATGGGCCAGTTCAGCTCGCTGATCTTCGCCACCCACGGCGTCACCCCGGCCGGCTACGCCGCGCTGGCCTTCACCCTCGGCGTCACTGCCGGGGCGCTGATCCGGCGCACCGTCCCGGCCATGGCCGTCACCCTGGCCATCTTCGCCGCCCTCCAGCTCGCCATGCCGCTGTGGATCCGCCCGCACCTCCTCCCGGCCGACCACACGGTCATCCCGATCACCTCGCTGGACCAGATCTCCGAACAGCAAGGTACCCGGAACAACGGGTCCCTCAGTCTTACCCTCGGCGCGCTGAACGTGCCCGGCCAGCCCGGCGCCTGGCTCCTGTCCAGCGGCACCGTCAACACCGCCGGGCAGCCAGTCAGCACCACCCCGCCTGCCTGCACCGCGCCATCGATGGGAAACCATTCGCCCGCCTTCTTCGACTGCCTGGCCAGCCACGGCATCCGGGAGGCCATCAGCTACCAGCCCGCCAGCCGCTACTGGACCCTCCAGGCGACCGAGACCGGGATCTACCT
>JASHQP010000276.1 GCA_030039095.1 Streptosporangiaceae bacterium | reverse complement strand
GCGCTCGTGCGTGGATGTCCGGGTGGGCCTGGACGCCCGCGCGGGCGCGGTGGCCCGCGAGGGGGCCCCGAATGGCGGCAGCGCGAGGCTGGGGCGCGGAGCCAATGCAACGGTGGATGACGAATCGGCAACCGAGCGCAGGACGGCGCACGTGACAAGGCCGCAGTAGACCGATCGCGCGTGAGCCCGTGCGCCGGGCTGATGCTGGATCAGTGCCACGCCGCCACTGGTGAGGAGCACTACGCCGGCCAGTGCCCAGGTCACGGGGTGCCGTCCGGGGATGGCCAGCCAGGCATGCTGCCGGTCGCTCGTGAATGGCGGCTCGGGCTCCGATGGCAGTTCAGCAGAATCGCTGGATGACCCCGTTGACATCTGTCCCCCTCCCGGACCACCAAAGGTTAACAGATTTAACATGGTAATGGCGGTAATTACGGTTCAGGACAGGCGGAGCCGTCAAATGCGCAGCTTGCTGGCACGACGGCACTGCCGGTGGCAGCGAAATGCCGTTGCAGGCCGGCGGCGGTGCGCCAGGCCACCGAAAATCGGGTGCGAGCGCGACTGATCTGCGGCGCGGGCGGCGGCGCCCATAAGAGAACCCTTAATCCAGTGTCGCCTCGGCTGGCGCCGAGGAATTAGAGTCGAAGCACGTAAGAGCAGCACCGGCTGGAAGGTACCCGCAGATGGATGACGCCAGGGACGTGCTTCGTGAGGTATGGAGCGCCCAGGGACAGACCAGCGCGGATCTCGAGGCCTGCGACACGGCCAAGGCCTGCAAGAAGATGGCCGATGTCGGTTTTGACGGGCTTGCGGGCGAGGACGGGGACCTGCGCGAGGCGTGGCGCGACAAGCTGCGGCGCGAAGGAAAGCTGAACCAGGGGTCCGGCAGCATCCGCGACCTCGTGCTCGGCCCGGCAGAAGTACGCTGATCTTGCCTGCGGGCCCGCCACCCTGCCACCACCACCGCCGCCCGCTCAGCGCACCGACGGCGAGGAGGGCGCTGCATGGAGCGTCCTGAGACCGTCGGCCAGCTCACCGAGATCTTGCGCCAGGGAAGCTATATCGCCGACCGGGGACTGGCCACGGCGCTGTTCGTCGGCCTGAACCTGCAGCGCCCGATCTTGCTGGAGGGTGAGGTCGGCGTCGGCAAGACCGAGGTCGCCAAGGTCCTTGCCCGCATGCTGAACCGCAAGCTGATCAGGCTTCAGTGCTACGAGGGCATCGACACGAACCAGGCGCTGTACGAGTGGGACTACGCCCGCCAGATGCTGCAGATCCGGGCGCTGTCCGCACAGCAGGTCACCGGCGACGCCGTCACTGAAGACACAGTGGTCGACAAGCTGTTCGGTCCGAAGTTCCTCCTCGAGCGGCCGCTGCTGGAGGCGGTGCGGGCCGGCGACCAGGCGGTTCTGCTGATCGACGAGGTGGACCGCGCCGACGACGAGTTCGAGGCGTTCCTGCTCGAGCTGCTGTCCGACTTCCAGATCACGATCCCGGAGATCGGCACGATCCGGGCGCAGACCCCGCCGCTCGTCATCCTCACCTCCAACCGCACCCGGGAGCTGCACGACGCGCTGAAGCGGCGCTGCCTCTACCACTGGATCGGGTACCCGCCGGCCGAGCGTGAGGTGGAGATCGTGCTGGTACGCCAGCCGGGGGTATCCGAGACGCTGACCCGCAAGGTGGTCGCGGCGGTCAACCGGCTGCGCGAGCTCGACCTGGCCAAGCCGCCCGGCGTCGCCGAGACCATCGACTGGGTGCAGACGCTGGACTTCCTCGGAGCGACCGACCTGGACCAGGCGGCTGCCGACGACACGCTGGGCGCGGTGGTGAAGGAACGCGACGACCTCGAGCTGGTGCGGGACAACCTGGCAGAGATCACATCCGGTGGATGAGCCCGCCCGCGGAGCGTTCAGGCCCCCGATCCTCGGCACGCTGGTTGGCTTCTGCCGCGAGCTGCGCTCGGCGGGGCTCGCCGTCGGGTCCGGCGACATCGTGAGCTTCTGCTCGGCCGCGGGCCTGCTGGACCCCTCCGACCTGCTCGATCTGTACTGGGCGGGGCGCTCCACGCTGGTGAGCAGGCGGGATGCCATCCCCACCTACGACGAGGTGTTCCGCCGGTACTTCCTCGGCGGCGCCGACCCGGTCCGGGAGCTGCTGACCCTCAGGGCGCAGGTGACCGCCGAGGCGCAGGCCGTGCTCGAGGTGCCGGCCACCGACCCGCCGGCCGCCGGGCAGGAGGACGAGCAGGCGACGCTCGGCCTGATGGCGTCCGACGCCGAGGCGCTGCGGCACAAGTCGTTCGCTGCCTGCACGCCCGAGGAGCTCGCCGCGCTGCGGCGGATCATGGCCAGGATCCGGCTGACGCCGCCGAAACGGCGCACCCGGCGCACCACGAGGGCGCCGTCGGGACGCTCGCCCGACCTGCGCCGCATGGTGCGGGAGTCGATGCGCACGCACGGCGAGCCCGCCGAGCTGTCCTGGCGGCGGCGCAGAGTCCGGCTGCGGCCACTGATCCTGATCCTGGACGTCTCCGGCTCGATGGCCGACTACTCGCGCAACCTGCTGCAGTTCGCCTACTCGGCGAAGCGCGCGGCGGACCGGGTCGAGGTGTTCTGCTTCGGCACCAGGCTCTCCCGGGTGACCAGGGCCCTCGATCGCCGCCGCCCGGACGACGCGCTCGAGCTCGCCGCGCAGACCGTGTTCGACTGGGAGGGCGGCACGAGGATCGGCGCGTCGCTGGAGAAGTTCGTGAAGGAATGGGGACGGCGCGGCCTGTGCCGCGGCGGGATCGTGGTGATCTGCTCCGACGGCCTCGACCGCGGCGACCCCGAGGTCCTCGCCGCCGCCATGGAACGGCTCGCCAGGCTCAGCCACCGGGTGGTCTGGATGAACCCGCACAAGGGCGATAACCAGAACTTCCGGCCGAGCACGCTCGGCATGATGGTTGCGGCGCCGCACATCGATGTGACCCTGTCCGGGCACGACCTGAATAGCCTGGAAGAGTTCGCGGCGCTGCTGCCGAAGCTGAGTTAGGAGCCGCCGTTGAGATGGAGCGTTGGCATCGAGGCCGAGGGCGGCCGGGTGCTGTCCCGCGAGGAGATCGTCGAGCTCGCCGACGCGGTGGCCGCCAGTAACGGCATCGCGACCGGCATCGGCAGCAGCAGGTACGGCGCCCAGCTCGTCGTCGACGCGCCAAGCCGCGATGCTGCGATCGAGAAAGCCACGGCGGAGTTCGAGCGCGCCGCGGCCACGGCGGGCCTGCCCCCGGCCCCGGTGGTGCGGGCCGAGGCGATCAGCGAGGAAGAAGACGACGCGCGATGATCCGCCTCGGATCGCTGGCCGGCTACCCGTTCGAGGGCCCCCGGCTGCTCGGCGGCTGGACGCCGCCGCACGCGGCGGCCGTCTACGCGATCTTGTGCAAGCCGGAACCCGAGGCCAGGCCGGAAAGGTACGCGGTCATCTACGTCGGGCACAGCGATGACCTGTCCGCCGAGCGGTTCCCGTTCCAGCATCCCCGCGCGGCAGCCTGGGTGCGCCGCGCCGGGTCGAAGTGGAAGGTCTACATCGCCGCGTTCGAGGTGCCCGGCGGCGGCCGGCCGCACCGCGAGCAGATCGCGCGCGAGCTCACCGCGATCTACCGGCCGAGCTGCAACGACCAGCAGTACGACCCGTCCTGGAAGGCCGAGTGGATCGGCGAGTACTCCGCCCCGACCACGGGGCCGGTATCCCGTCGCGGCCCGGACCAGGCATGAC
>JASHQP010000275.1 GCA_030039095.1 Streptosporangiaceae bacterium | reverse complement strand
CCGATGGGCCTGCGCGCGTCCGCGGCCGAGGCCCGGATCGCGCTGGTCGCGGCCAGGTCGGCCGGCAAGCCCGAGGGCGTCGCCACCCACGACGCGACCGGCGTGCAGCGGATGCTGATGGAGTGGTACGCGTCGGACACCGCGCGCGCGTCGGTGCGGGCGCAGCTGGCGCCGCTCGAGCGGCTGGGCCCGGCCCGCGGGGAGACCGCGATCCGGACGCTCGCCGCCTACCTGGACCAGCAGGGGTCGATCGTGCGGACGGCGAGCGCGCTGCACCTGCACCGCAACGCGGTGTCCTACCGGCTCCGCCGCATCACCGACCTGCTCGGCGTTGACCTCGACGACCCCGACCAGCGGCTTGCGCTGCAGCTCGCGTGCCGCGCCCGGCTGCTTGCCTGAGCTCGCTGCGGGCCCAGTAGCGTGCTGATTATGGCGAGCCGAGCTGAGCGTTCCATGTCCTTCGGGGCGATCGCGGAAGACTACGACCGGCTGCGGCCCGGTCCGCCGCAGGCAGCGGTCGACTGGCTGGTGCCCGCCGGATGCCGGGTCGCCGTGGACCTGGGCGCCGGCACGGGGCTGCTGACCCGCGCGCTGGCGCGCAAGGTCCCGCGGGTCGTGGCCGTCGAGCCGGACCCGCGGATGGCCGCCGTGCTGCGGGCACGCTCCGCCGAAGCCGGGTTTCACGGCATCCGGGTCACGCAGAGCCGCGGCGAGCAGATCCCGCTGCCCGACGCCAGTGCCGACGGCGTGTTCGCCTCGTCGGCGTGGCACTGGCTGGATCCGGAGCGTGCGCCGCGCGAGATCGCGCGGGTGCTGCGGGACGGCGGCCGCCTCGGCGTGATCTGGACCACCCGGGACCGCAGCACCGACTGGGTGCGCGAGGTCGAAGCGATCCGCCACGCCGCGGCCGGGCCGGCGGACGACCGGGAAGACCGGGAAGACCGGTGGGCCCGGCACCGCCGCGAGGTCGCGCTCTCCAGCCAGCTGTTCGCGAGCGTGCAGACCGCGTCGTTCTCGTCCACCCGGCAGATGACGACCGGCGACTTCGTGGACATGCTGGCCACCTACAGCGGCGCGATTACCGCGAGCCCGCAGGAGCGGGAGGTGGCGCTCGACCACGCCAGGGCCGTGCTGGAGCGGCGGTTCCCGGGCGCCGCGCGGATCGACGTGCCCATGCGGTCGTGGTGCTACCGCGCCGACCGGCTCCCGCGCTGACCAGGCCGACGCTGGTCAGCAGGTCTGCGGGCCCACCCGTCCGGATGGGCCCGCAGACCTGCCCCCGCCCCCCCGGGCGGTCGCGTCAGGCCCTCGCGGGCCTGCCAAGTCTGGCCTTGGTCGCTTCGACATCCATGCCGTGCAGCCGGAGCAGGTTCTCCCCGAGGATCTTCCGCTTGGCCTGGTCGGTCAGCTGGGGATACCCGTAGCCTGCACAGAGGTCCTCGGGGATCTGGAAGTCCATGAACGCGCGCAGGGCCCACTGCGGGTGGAACAGCGGCGCCTCCGAGCCATAGATGATCTTGTCTTCCCCGCACCAGAACAGCAGCTTCCCCATGATCTCGGCGAACATCCGCGGCGAGCGGACGACGAAGTTGATCGTGGCCGCGATCGACGCGTAGAGGTTCGGGTAGCGGATGAGCTGCCAGCACGTCTCGTCGAGGAACGGCAACCCGACGTGGAAGATCACGAAGTTGATGTCGGGGAAGTTGGCCGCGGCGCCGTCCATGTCCCAGGTTTGCGTGTGCTCGATCGGTTGCGGGCCGAGCGGCACGCCCTTGTGCACGCCGATCAGGTTCACGCCGAGTTCCTGGGCCTTCTCGAAGATCGGGAAGGCCACCTGCGGGTCGTCCATCCGCCACGGGTAGGGCTTTCCGTAGTCGTAGCGCACGTTGTAGAACTTGAACGCCCGCGCGCCGAACTCGCCGACCTGCCGTTCCATCAGGTCCAGGGCCTTGCGGCCCTCCAGCGGGTTCACCGAGCCCCAGAACACGGTCCGGTCGGGGTCACGGCTGGCCAGGTCGGCGCATTCCTCCCAGGGCGACAGACCGTCGCGGAACAGGTCCGTCAGCGGCAGCGGCATCGCCACCAGCATGTCGGTGTCTGACTCCTCGTACACCATCCGGCGGATATCAGCGACCGTCCACTGGCGCAGGAACTCCTCGGGCGGCAGCTTGGGCTGATCGTCCGGCGTCAGCGCGTTGTGGAACGCGTAGAGGTGGTTGTCGAACATCAGGCCCGGCTGGCCGAACGCGTTCTTCGGTTCGAAGTTGAACACGTGCGCGACGCAGTCGAACACGAACGCGTCGTCGATCATGCCGGATCACCTCGGTCATGTGCGGCCACGTAGGCGCCGCGGTCGGGCACCTGCGAGGGGGGCGGCAGGAACCGCAGCAGGCTGGCGGCTCGCGGGGACAGACGGTCGGTTGTCCAGGCCTCGTCCCAGACGATCTCGACGTCGGCGGAGCCGATCCCGGGCTGCGCCTCGATCCGTTCCTGGATCTCCGTCAGCATCCGGGCCGCGAACGGGCACCAGCCGGATGTGAGCAGCAACTCGACGCGGACCCGGCCTCCGGCCGCGCGCACGGAGCGCACCAGCCCCATGTCCACGACCGATATGCCCTTTTCGCTACAGCACGGGTCGTACACGTCGCTCAGCGCATCGAGCGCCCATTGCGGCACGTCCGGCATGCGGCCAGGCTGCCAGGGCTGCCAGTCCTGCGGAACCCCCGGAAATTTCACATACTGAAGCGGCCCCGGATGCCGCAGAGCGGTTCCCAGCCGCGCCCGCGCACGGCATCCTTGAAAGAGTGAGAATCCAGGATGAAGAGCCTGGCGACCTCATCCGCAGCGTGTCGCGTGCTCTGCGGATCATCGAGGAGGTTTCGGGCTCGCCGCGCCCGCTGCCGGTGAAGGTCATCGCCCGCCGGTGCGAGCTCAACCTGTCGACCGCCTATCACCTGGTCCGCACGCTCTGCTACGAGGGCTACCTGGTGCGCGTGCCCGACGGCGGCTACGTCGCCGGCTCCGAGCTCGCCGAGCGCTTCCACGACGTGATGGGCGCGCTGCGCCGCCCGGCCGAGGCCAAGGCGGTGCTCAGGAACCTGGCGGACGCGACGGGGCATAGTGCTTATCTCGCCGGCATCTCCGCCGACCGGCTCGTGGTCGTGGACGTGGTCGAGGGAGCGCGCTCGCCGTGGCTGGAGGACCTGCAGCCGGGCCTGGAAACCGCGGCGCACGCTACCGCGGTGGGCAAGGCGCTGCTGACCACGATGCCCGGCCGTGCCCGCAGCAGGCTGCTCAGTGAGCACGGCATGCGCCCATTTACTCCCAATACCGTCACCGAGCCCGGCGAGATCGAGTACGAGCTTGCCACCCTCCACCCGGGCGACATGGTGACGGAGCACGGGCAGTTCCGCGACGAGGTGTGCTGCGCGAGCGTCGCCATCCGCCGGCCGGACGGCTGGTGGGCACTCGGCTCCACGGCTCGCGGGCTCAGCCTGCCCGCGCCGCTGCTGACCGAGCTGCAGGTGGCTGCCGCCGCGCTGAGCCGCGCGCCCAGCTGAGCGCCCGGCTCGCCTTTGCGCGGGCGGAATCAAGGCGGCCGGGCCAGAGTTGGCACCCACATGGCCAAAGGACACACAATCACGGTTACCCAGGGAACTCAGCACGTCGTGGTCACGCTCGGTGGCGAGAAGCTCGCGGAGTCTGACCGGCCGGTCCTGCTCGACGAGACCGGCCTGCCGACCCGCTACTACCTGCCACGGGAAGACGTGCGCACCGACCTGCTCGAGCCCACGGACTCCGCGACGACCTGCCCGTTCAAGGGCCGGGCGTCGTACTGGTCGGCAGAGGTCGGCGGGGAGACTCACGAGGACCTGGTGTGGAGCTATGAGGACCCGATCCCGCAGGCCGAGGGCATCGCCGGGCTCATGTGCTTCTACCCGGACCGGGTCGAGCTGACGGTCGACGGCCAGAGTGCCTGACCGGCAGGACAGCGAAATCGCGATCGTGACCGGCGCCGCGGCCGGGATCGGGCGGGCCGCGGCGCATCGGCTCGCCGCAGACGGTTACCGGGTGGCGTGCCTGGACATCGACGAGGACGAGGCGGGCCAGACCGCCACTGGCCACGTGCGCAGCGCCGAGGCCGGGTTCCGGATCGACGGCGACAGCCCGGCCCTGCTCACTGCGGGCTGCGGGCCGCCGGCCTGACGGCCGCGGACGTGGACCTGATCGTGCACACACATCTGCACTACGACCACATGCAGAACGACGTGCTGTTCCCGAACGCGCCCGTGGTGGTGCAGCGCACCGAGCTGGAATGGGCCACATCTGCGGACAGCGGCCCGTTCTACGTGGACGTCGCCGGGCTGGCCGGGGCGCTCGGCGAGCGGCTCCGGCTGCTCGACGGCGAGCACCGGTTCCGGCGACACGTGCGTGTGCGGCGACATCGTGTCGCGCGAGGAGAACCTGGAGGTCATCGGCTCGGTCTGCCCGGACCGCGAGGGTACCGAGAGGTTCCTGGCCAGGGCTCGCGCCGCGGGCTGGCAGATGCTGCCCAGCCACGACCCGCGGCTGCGCCGGCACCGCTTGTATCTGCGCGCCGGCGCGCCTCAGAACGGAGGGCACCTGCCCGCCGACCCGCCCTAGAACGGCTTGGGCCGGGTGTCAGCGGAAGTCGCGGCTGCGGGCCGCCGCGACCACGCGGAGCCTCCGCAGCCTGGTGGCGAGAAGGCTGACCGCCCCGTCCATGCTCTCCACCACACCGCTCACCACCAGCGCGTTTGCCTCCATCGCCACTCGGCGATGCCGTTCCCAGACACCGGGGGGGCAGATCACGTTCGCGATCCCGGTCTCGTCCTCCAGGCTCAGGAACACCACCCCGCGGGCGGTCCCCGGCTGCTGCCGGTGCGTGACGAGGCCCGCCACCGTCACGAAACCCCCCGGCGTCGCCGAGCGCAGGGCTGCCGTTTCGAGCACACCCCGCTCGGCGAGGCCCGCCCTGATGTGCTCGACCGGGTGCGTGCCGTACGTCCCGGTCGCCCACAGGTCGGCGAACGTCTCCTCGGCCGCCGTCATCGCGGGCAGCGGCGGCGCGGCCAGGCCCGGCGTTGTTCCCGGCAGCTGGCCGGGCCGGATCGTCGCGGCTGCTCCGGCCGCCCACAGCGCCTCGCGCCTGCCGATCCCGAAGCAGCCGAACGCGCCCGCCGTGGCCAGCGCCTCGAGCGCCGGGACCGGCAGCCGGGTGCGGCGGGCGAAGTCCTCCAGGTCCCGGTACGGCTGGCCCGCCACGACCGCGTCAGCGGGCTTCTCCCCCAAGTTGCGCACCTCGGACAGGCCGAGCCTGATAGCCGGCCGGCCCGGCGCTGGCCCGGGTTCCAGCGTGGCCTTGGTGGCGCTGGCGTTCACGTCAACGCCGCGGACGACCACACCATGCCTTCGCGCATCGCTGATCAGGCTGGACGGAGCGTAAAAGCCCATCGGCTGGGCGCGCAGCAGCGCGGCGGTGAACGCCGCGGGGTAATAGCACCTCAGCCATGCGCTGGCGTAGACCAGATAGGCGAAGCTGATCGCGTGCGACTCGGGGAAGCCGTAGCTCGAGAACGCGAGGATCTTGACGTAGATGTCCTCGGCGACCTCCGGCGGGATGCCGCCCGCCGCCATCCCGTCCAGCAGCCGCGTGCGCAGTTCCTCGATCCGCTCCGGGGCGCGCTTGGAACTCATCGCCTGCCGCAGCCGGTCCGCCTCGGCGGGCGTGAACGAGGCGCAGTCGATCGCGATCTGCATCATCTGCTCCTGGAACAGCGGCACGCCGAGGGTCTTGCCGAGGGCGGCGCGCATCGAGGGGTGCGGCAGGTCCGACTGCTCGTCGCCGCGGCGGCGGCGCATGTAGGGGTGCACCGAGCCGCCCTGGATCGGGCCCGGCCTGATCAGCGCGACTTCGACGACCAGGTCGTAGAACTTCCTCGGCCGCAGCCGGGGCAGGGTCGCCATCTGGGCCCTGGACTCGACCTGGAACACCCCGACCGTGTCCGCCTCGCACAGCATGTCGTAGACGGCCGGGTCCTCCTGCGGGAGTGAATGCAGGCTCCAGCGTTCGCCGTGATGCGCCTCGATCAGCTCGAGGCAGTCCCGCAGCGCGGTCAGCATGCCGAGGCCGAGCAGGTCGAACTTGACCAGCCCCGCGTAGGCGCAGTCGTCCTTGTCCCACTGCAGCACGGTGCGGCCCGGCATCCGGGCCCACTCCACCGGGCATACCTCGCCCACCGGGCGGTCGCAGATCACCATCCCGCCGGAGTGGATGCCCAGGTGACGGGGCAGCCGCTGCATCCGGGCCGCGAGCCTGGTCACGGAGCCAGGGACGCCAGCGTCCGGGGGGACCGGCTGACCGGGACCGTACTGGCGCGGGCCGACCTGGCGTGCCCAGACGTCCTGCTGCTCCGGCGTGTAGCCGAGTGCCCGGCCGGCGTCCCGCAGCGCCATCCGCGGCCGGTAGGAGATCACGTTGGCGACCTGGGCGGCGTTCTCCCTGCCGTACCGGTCGTAGACGTACTGGATGGCCTCTTCCCGGCGCTGGTGCTCGATGTCCAGGTCGATGTCGGGCGGCCCGTCCCGGCCGGAGGACAGGAAGCGCTCGAAGAGCAGGCCGTGCTGGACCGGGTCCACGTTGGTGATCCCGAGCGCGTAGCACACGGCGGAGTTGGCCGCCGACCCGCGGCCCTGGCACAGGATGCGACTGCGCTCGCAGAACTGCACGATGTCGTGCACGATCAGGAAGTAGCCGGGGAAGCCGAGGGCCACGATGACCTCGAGTTCGCGCTCGATCTGGGCGTACGCCCCCTCGACGCGTTCCGGCCATCCGTAGCGTTCCGGCGCCCGTTTCTCGACCAGGTGGCGCAGCCAGCTGGCCTCGGTGTGGTTCTCGGGGACCGGGAAGTCCGGCAACCTCGGCGCGATCACGTGGAAGTCGAACGCACAGGCCCTGGCCAGCTCGGTGGTCTGCTCTGGGACCCCTGGATACCGGCGCAGCCGGTGCGCCATCTCGGCTCCGGACCGCAGATAGGCGGCACCGGAGGCGGCCAGCCAGCCGTCCATCTCGTCCAGGCTGCGGCGAGCCCGGACCGCGGCCAGCGTCTGCGCGAGCTTCGCGTCGCGAGGGGACGCGAAGTGCACGTTGCCGGAGGCGATCACGGCTGTTCCCGTGGCTGCGCCCAGCTCGTACAGGGCATCGTTGCGCTCGTCGTCTTCTGGCTGGTCGTGGCTGGTCAGCTCCACGACGACGTTCTCGCGGCCGAAGAGGCCGGCCATCCGGCGGAGCTCGGCCGCTGCGGCCTCGGGACCCGCAGCGGCGAGCGCCGCCGGGACCGCGCCCTTGCGGCAGCCGGTGAGGATCACCCAGTGACCGTCGTGCGCCTGCGCCAGCTCTTGCCCGTCGTAGACGGGACGGCCCTTCTCTCCCCCGCGGAGCTGCGCGGTGCTGATCACCCGGCACAGCCGCCGGTATCCCTCGGGGTCGCGCGCCAGCACCAGCAGGTGCCCGCCCGCCGGGTCGGGGATGCCGCCCTGGCCGCAGGGCAGGTCCAGGCTGAGCTCTGCGCCGAAGACGGTGCCGAGCCCGACGCCGGTCCGCTGCTTCAGCCTCGCCGCCGCCTGAGCGAACTGCGGCACCCCGTACATGCCGTCGTGATCGGTGATCGCCAGCGCTTCCAGGCCGAGCGCCGCCGCCTCGGCCACCAGGTCCTCGGGGGCCGACGCCCCGTCGAGGAAGCTGTAGGACGAGTGGCAGTGCAGCTCGGCCCAGGCCGGGCCGACGGCCGGGCGGGCCCACGCCTCTGGCCGACCCGACGCCCCCGGCCGACCCGACGCATCTTCCCGCGCATACCCGGGTTCCTCATCGGCCTCGCCGAGGCCCGATGCGGTGCCGCTCTCGGCCTCTGTGCCCCGCCAGGACAGGAGCTTCTCGAGCTCCGCCCACGGCCGCGGTGGATTATCGAAACCCATGACGATTCCTACAGCGGGTAGGTGTCGGGTTCGGTGGTGTAGGTGCGTCCGGCTGGCGTGGTCCAGGTGAAGATGCCGGGCTTGATCTGCTCGAGCTTCCACCGGGGGTGCTGCTTGAGCTGGTGGTGGCGCCGGCAGCCGCCGCCCATGTTGCACCGGCAGGTGCACCCGCCCTGGTCGTAGGGGATGGTGTGGTCCAGGTCGGCGCGCCAGGCCGGCTGGCGGCACACCGGGCTGCGGCAGGTCACATCCCGAGCGATCACGAACTCGCGTACCCGCGGCGGCGGCCGGTACCCCGGTGCCTGGTCGGTGTGCGCGCACCCTCCGGCCGCGGCGTCGTCGCCGGTCCGGGCCAGGGCCCGGTCCAGGGCCGTGACGGCAGCCCGCAGCGCGGCTTGGACGATCCCGACGGTGCCGACGGTGCCGACGGTGCCGACGATCCCGACGGGTGGGCCAGGCCCGCCCGCCCGGCCGACGGCCTGTCCGATAAGGCCAGCGGCCTGCTCGCGGACGGTGTCCTGGCTGATGGTCAGCGTGACCCGGCCGACCAGCCCGGCCGGGTGCGGTGGCCCGTCTCGGGCCGGGCCGGGTCCGGCGCGTTGCTGAGGACGGCGGACGCGGGTGACCGCGATGGCCTGCCCGACGGCGTTGGTGATGATGATCCGCCACTGCGCGGCCGGGTCATCCTCAGCCACGGCGGCCACCTGGCGGGCCTGCAGGGGGGTGACCGGCCCGATCCGGCCCAAAATCCCCAGGCCGCCGCCGGGCAGCCCGGCAAACGTGGCCCACGGCAGGGTGACATCCAGCAGCCCGGGCACCGGCCGCCCGTCCGGCTCGGCGGCCGGGCGGGCCAGCGCGGGCGAGATCGCACCCAGCTCCGGCCACTTCGGCGCCGGCCCCGCCGTGAGCAGGTCATCGGCATCGTCGGCGTAACATCCCGTCACCGGATCGCCGGCATCGTCGAGGCCATCGTCAGGCGGGGCGTCTTCATCGCCGGGGAACGGCACATCCTCGCCCGGGCCGTCATCGGCGGGTTCACTGCCGACAGGGCCAGGGCCGCCGCCGCTGTCGGCAGGACCGTCGCTGTCGACACCGGTGGGGCCACCACCGCTGGGACCGCTGGGACCGCTGGGACCGGTAGGACCGGTGGGGCCGCTGTCGCTGTCGACCGGGTTGCTGTCGCCGGGGCCGCTGCCGAGGCCGTCGTCGCTAGGGTTGCCGTCGTCGCTGGGGCCGGGGTCATTATCGGGTGGGGCGCCGTCGGCGGGCGGGATGGGCGGCAAGGTGCCCAGCAGCAGGCCGATCATCACCTGGGCCCGGTGCAGGTCCAGCCCGCCGCCCAGCCCGGCCGCCTTGCGAGCCCGGGCCATCGCGGTGATCTTCGCGATCGCCGCCGCGGCCAGCACCTGCGGCAACCCGGTCCCGGACAGCGTCGCCGTCCCGTCCTCATCCGGATACAAACTCACCCCCGCCCGGCGCTCCGCATCCGCGCGGCGGCGCTCCGCCGCCGC
>JASHQP010000274.1 GCA_030039095.1 Streptosporangiaceae bacterium | reverse complement strand
CCGGGTCGCGGTCGGTGCCGTGGCCGCCGGTGCTGCGGCCGCGCTCGCCTTTGTCACGCTTGTCCCGCACGGTGCGCCCGCCGCGCGCCCGGGGCACGGCCAGGCGGACGGGCTGCCCGGCCTGCCCGCCCGCGAATTCCTGCTCACGATGGCGGTCAAGGCCGCAGCCGGCAGCACATCGACGGGTCGGTGGTACTGCTCGCAGAGGCAAGCGGGCCAGCGCATGCTGGTGGGGGCCGACGACACGACGCTTCAGGCGCCATGGGATCAAGGCCCCGCGGCATCACTGGCCGGCTACCGGTACGCGATCTTCGGCAAGAACATGATCGAATCCTGCTATGAGCCACCCAGGAAGGGCTCGCCGGACGGCGCCGTCGAGGGCGCCACGCAATCGCTGGGTGCCCAGCCCGCGAGCCCGGCGGACGCGGCCGCCTGGCGCCGGGCTGGCTCGCCGGCAAGCTGGATAGCCTGGTACGACCAGACCGTAAGGATCACCATGGCCCCGGGCCGACGGTATCTCGCGGGGCCCAGGAATCTGACGGGGCCGCACATCAACGAGGCCACGCTGCCCGACAGCCCAGCTCGGCTGAAGGCATTCATCTTGGCGCACCAGGCGGAGTTCCACAACGCAGGTACCCAAACCGAGGTCCTGTTCAACGATGCCCTTGGCATCATGGATTCCCTGTCCGCGCCAGCGGTCCGCGCCGCCGCTTACCGCGTGCTGGCCAGCCTGCCGGGCATCCGGATGAAGCCCAACGTGCAGGACCCGGCCGGCCAGTCCGGGACCGCGGTGTGGCTTGGCCGGACCGGCCCGGTGTTGGGACTGACCATCGTCGACCCGGCGACCGGCGCGACGCTGTGCGACGAGGGCGTCGCCCAGCAGCCAATCCCGCTCGCCCACGTGACCGTGGGCACCGTGATCGACTACTCGGTGTTCGTGAGCCGGGGCTGGACCAACAAGCCGCCCGGCAGCTAATGCCACTGGACGGTGGCGTCCAGGGCCTCGGCGCGGTCGGCGGTCACCCGGAGCGGGTTGACCTCGATCGCGACGAGGTCGTCGCCGAGGCTCACCGCCAGTTCGGCGATGGCGGCGATCGCGTCGACGACGCGTTCAAGATCCACGCCTGGGACACCGCGCGCACCCAAGAGGACAGGAGCACCGCGCAGGCCGCGGACCGCGGACTCGATCGCCGCGCGGTCGCACGGCAGCGCGACGCGGCTGACGTCCGCGAGCGCCTCGGCCCAGATCCCGCCCATGGCCACGGCGAGCACCGGGCCCCAGTCGGGATCATGCACCACGCCGACCAGCAGGTCGTGGACCCCGGGTCCCTCCGGCCGCATCGGGGACACCAGGATGCCGTCGACCCGGGGCGCCGGGAACTGGCGCTGCGCGGCCGCCAGCACCTGACGGGCGGCGTCGATGACGTCCTCGCGCCCGTCGCGGTTCAGAGCGACACCCCCGGCGTCGGTCTTGTGGACGATGCCGGGGGACACGATCTTGACGGCGACGGGCGTGCCGAACCGGGCGGCGGCCGCGGCCGCCTCCTCGGGGGTGCCGGCCAGGACGGCCGGCACTACCGGCACGCCGCCGCGTTCCAGCAGGCAGCGGGCGTCGGCCTCGGACCAGGTTCCGGCCCTGGCCGGCAGGCCAGGGGAGTCGGCCGGGCCTGGCCACGGCGGTGTCTCGCCCACCGGCGGCACCGGGGCCGGCGGGTGCGTCTGGACGGCCGGTGACACCGGCGCCGCCGACCAGTCCGCGATCCTGGCGACGGCCGCGAGCACGCGGTCCATGCCGCCGAACACGCTGGGCACGCCGAGTTCGTGGCGCACCGCGCGCGCTCCCGGGGAGATCGTGTGGATGGTGGTGTTCGTGAAGATGACCGGCCGCGGCGCCTGCCGCGCGGCGGCCGTCATCGCGGTGATGCTGTCCAGGCCCCAGGCCGAATCCGGCGCGTGGTGCTCGATCTCGCCGATCGCCACGGTCACGTCGACGGCCGGGTCGTCGGCGACGGCCGCGATCGCGGCGCCGAACAGCGGCGCATCCGCGACCGCGGCGCCGGTCGCGTCGAGCGGGTTCTGCGGGGTGGCGTACGAGGGCAGCAGGTCGCGCAGCTTGCCCAGCGTGCCCTCGCCCAGCGGCGGGTACCGCAGGCCGAGCGAGTCCGCGCGGTCGGCGGCCAGGTCGCACCCTCCGCCCGAGATCGTCACCACCGCGAGGTTGCGGCCCCGGATCGGGCCGGAACGCACGAACGTGTCCGCGGTCGTGAGCAGGTCCTCCATCGAGTCGACCCGGATCACCCCCGACGCGGCCAGCACGGCCGAGATGATCGCGTCGTCGCCGACCAGCGCCCCGGTGTGCGCCAGAGCCGCCCGCGCGGCGGCCTCGCTGCGGCCGACCTTCAGCGCCACGACCGGCTTGCCCGCCTGCCGGGCGCGCAGGCACGCGGCTCGGAAGGCCGCCGGGTCGGTGACAGCCTCCAGGAAGACGGCGATCACCCTCGTGGCGTCGTCGGCCGCGAGGTAGTCCAGCACGTCGGTCGCTGTCACGTTCAGCTCGTTGCCGGTGCTGACCAGCAGGCTCAGGCCGACGTCGAACGACCGCGCCATGTTCATGACCTGGACGGCCATGTTGCCGCTCTGCGAGACGACGCCGATGGCGCCCGGTTCCAGCTCGTCGCCGGGCTGCATCGGCATCAGCACGACGCGCCGGGCCGGGTTCGCGAACCCCAGCGTGTTGGGCCCGAGCACCGCCATGTCGTGCTCGCGCGCGACCTCCGCGAGACGCTGCTGGGCCGCCAGTCCCTCGGGCCCGGTCTCGGCGAAGCCGGAGCTCAGGATGATGGCGGACCTGGTGCCCAGGCGTGCCGCCTCGGCGATGGCCGCCAGGCTCGCCCCGGCCGACGTCATCACGTACACGAGGTCGGGCACCCGGCCGATCTCGGAGACGGAACGGTACGCCGTGGCGCCGTGCGCCGTGCCGCCACGCGGGTTGACGAAGAAGACCTCGCCCTCGTAGCCGATGCTGAGCAGGGCGCCCCGGATCCGGTGGGACCAGCTCGACCGGTCGCTGGCGCCGACGATCGCGACCGACCGCGGCGTGAACAGCCGGCGGAGCCGCTCCCGGCTCGCCACGGCGCCGGACGCCGCCTGCTGACCGGGCATCGTCATGCTCGAATCCCTTCCCGTGCCGTCATGATCACGCCGCGCCGAGCACCAGGAGCGAGCCCGCTGACATGTCTCCGTAGCTGGTGACCAGGCCCAGCTCCGCGCGGGCGCCCGACCCGAGCGGCCCGCCCGGCCCGCGGCCGGACCGGTCAACGCGCTGGTCCCGTCCCGGCTGGCACCCAGCCGAGGAACCCGTGGCCGCCGGAGCGCTCGTACCGCGCCCGGACCGGCAGCCCGCAGGCCAGCGCGCCAAGATCCGCGCCGAGGTAGTTGCCCAGCATCCTGATGCCGTCGCCCAGGTCGGCCACGGCGATGCCGTACGGCACCCGGTCGGCGAACATGGGGACACCGGCTCGGGGAACGGCCGCCGGGCACCGTCCGCCGCACTCGCCGGCGCCGCCCGGCCGTTGTCCATCCGCGCGCTCCGTTCCGGCTGGTCTCGCCGGGTCTGCTGCCCGGTCGATCCGGCCCTCATCAGGCTATAATGATGCTAACGATATGTATAGATTGTCGGCAGCCGGATGCGGACGTCAGGAGGGCCTGTGGGACTGCAGAACAAGCGGGTGCTGGTGACGGGCGCGGCTCAGGGCATGGGGCTGGCGATCGCGGTCGAGGCAGCCGCGCAGGGCGCGGAGCACGTCGCCGTCGCCGACATCAACGCGGCGGGCGCGCGGGAGTGCGCGGACGCGGTGCGGCGCGCCGGCAGCCAGGCCACGGCCATCGAGGTGGACCTGCGCAGCAGCGCGCAAGTCGAGGCCATGGTGGCGTCGGCCGCCGCGGCCATGGGCGGCCTGGACACGCTCGTCAATCAGGCCGGGGTGCTCGACACGGCGTTCGCGCCCGCCGACGCGACGTTCGAGACCCTGCCCGAGGAGGCCTGGGACGCGGTCTACGCGATCAACACCAAGGCGGTCTGGCTGGCGGTGAAGTTCGCCGCGCCTCACCTGCGCGCGTCGGACCGCGGGCCGTCGGTCGTGAACGCGTCCTCCGTGTCGGGCCTGACCGGCTACCCCGCCCCCGCCTACAGCTCGAGCAAGGGGGCGACGATCCAGCTCAGCAGGGCGCTGGCGATCCAGCTGGCCCCCGACGTCCGGTGCAACTGCTACTGCCCCGGGTCGATCAAGACGCCGATGAGCGACGAGCACCTCGCGCTGGCGCGGGACAAGGAAGCCGCCGAGCAGCAGATGTCGGGCAACCACCTGATCCCGCGCCGCGGCAGGCCGGAGGAGGTCGCCAAGCTCGTCTGCTTCCTGGCGTCCGACGACGCCTCGTTCATCACCGGCGCCACGTACGAGGTCGACGGCGGCACCATGGCCTGGCGGGGGACCCGCCAGTAGCTCCGCACCTCGGCCACGCCGACGGCCACAGGCCGCGCCTGGCTGCCGGTCCCTCCCGGTCGCACAACCCAGAAGAAGTGGTCAGGAGTCGGCGATGCTGCCGAGCAGCGCCGTAGCGCGGGCGATCACTGCGCGGTCCCCGGCGCTGAGAGCGCGCAGCCGCTCGTCGAGCCAGGCGTTGCGCTGTGCCCGCGCGGAGCTGGCGAGTTCATGGCCGGCGATCTGGGCCAGCGGTTCCGCTGCCTCGCGCTGGACCTACCCGGCAACGGGTCGGCCAGGGACGGCGGGCGCCCTTTCACCGCTTCACCGCGCACCCCAGCGAGAGCGAGGCGAAGCTGGCCATGATCCCGGAGGATTGTTAGCGAATACGACTGACAATCCTCCGGGATCATGAAAGACCCACCATGCCGCTGGCCTTGCGGACCGCCGGGCGCGTCTCGACCGTGTAGCCGGCCACGGGGCTAGCGGCCGAACTCGGCTTCGAGCTCTTCCAGGGATACCGACTCGCCGGCGCGCCGGACGGGCCGGAGTGCTCTGGGTGCAGCGTCGGCGTGGGGCGCGATCGTGCTGCTCATAGGTGCCGGATCGTTACCGAACGGCCGCTCTGGGACTCCTTGACCTCCTGCTAATGATGATTATGATATGGGTCAACTTTGGCCGCCCCCGCCAACTCTCATCCCATTTGGAGGCACTGATGCCTAGAGTGCTCGGGTCTCGCCGGCTGGCCGCTCGCTCCGTCGTCTTGCTGCTCGCCGTCGCGGTCAGCCTGATCGTCGCGGCGTGCGGTTCCAGCAGTTCCGGCAGTGGCAGTTCAAGCAGCGGCGGCCTCAGCGCCGCAGACAAGGCCGGCCTGGCGAAGGCCGAGGCGCTCCTCGCCAAGTACGAGCAGCGGCCCACGCAGATCACCAGCACAGTCAAGATCAGCAAGCCGGTGCCCAAGGGCAAGACCATGTACTGGATCGCCTGCGGCGCGACCCCCGAGTGCACGCAGGAAGGTGCGATCGCGACGCAGGCCGGCGACGCGCTCGGCTGGAAGACGGTCGTGCTGAACAATGACGGCAGCACGCAGGAGTGGAAGAGTGACTTCAACCAGGTCGTGCAAGCCAAGCCGGCCGCCGTCCTGTACACCGCGATCCCGCAGGCGCTGTTCGCCTCCGAGGTGCCCGCGCTCAAGAAGAACGGGACGTTCATAGACGCTTGCTGCATCACGGACCTCCCCGGCGCCGCTACCGGCATTGGCTACGCGATCGACATACCGTCGCAGGTCGGGCCCGTCGGCGGCGCGCAGGCGGCGTTCGTCGCGGCGGACTCCAAGGACACCGGCCAGTCGCTCATCGTGAACCTGCCGGCGTACCAGATCCTGAGCACGGCGGTCACCGACTACAAGGCGGCGATGAACAACTACTGCCCGACGTGCAAGGTGAGCGAGATCGGCATCGCCCTGGCCAACATTGCCAACGCGACGACCACGATCACGTCCTACCTGCGGGCCCATCCCCAGATCCACTACGTCGTGGCCACGACGGACGGGCTGACGATCGGGCTGCCTGCCGCGCTGAAGGCGGCCGGCCTCAGGGACGTGAAGATCGTCGGGCAGGGTGCCACCCCGACGAACATCCAGTACCTGCACTCCGGGCAGGAGGCCTTCGACGTCGCGTTCCCGTACTACGAAGCGCTCTGGTCGATGGTGACCGCCGCCGCACAGAACGCCGCCGGCGTCCCGGTGACGCCGTCGGTCGCGCCGCCGCTGTGGCTGCTTACCCCGAAGAACGCACCGCCGGTGTCGGCCCAGGCGTTCCCGGAAGTCGTCAACTACAAGTCCGAGTACGAGGCCCTCTGGGGCGTCGGCTGACGGCCCGAGCCTTACAGTGAGCGGGCGCCCTGGGACACGGTTCCGGGGCGCCCGCCGCATGTCCGGACCACAGGCCAGAGGATTGACGTCGGCAGTGCGCGGCTTATAACCTGAATTTCATTATCATGGATAGGAGGCCGGATGAGCCTTGACCGCCGCGGCGGCGCGCGATGACCAGCGCCGGCGACGCCGGCCGTCCTGGCCCCGCATCCGTTCCGGCCGGCCGGCGCCCGGTCATCGCCGGCCTCGGGATGACGCAGATCGGCAAGGTGTTCGGGCTGGGGAACGCCGACTTTGCCGCGCAGGCCGTGCTCCTCGCCGTCGCCGACGCGGGCCTGCGGCTCGATGACGTGGATGGCCTGCTGACGTCCTCGGGCGTGACGCACGGACCCGGCCTCGGGCTGAGCCGGATGCTCGGGCTGACCGGCCTGCGCCTGCAATCCGACATGCAGTCCTTCGGCGCCACGGCCGGGGCGATGGTGCAGTACGCCGCCATGGCCGTGATGGCCGGCATGGCGCAGACCGTGGCCTGCGTGTTCGCCGACGCTCCGCTGCGGGAGGGCCGCGCCACCGGCGGCGCGTACGACGGGTCGCGGTGGGCGCCGGAGGGCTGGCGGGGGCTGCTGACCGCTTCCGGGATCGGCGCCGCGAACACGATGTACGCGCTCGCGGCGCGCCGCCACATGGCTCGCTACGGGACCACCAGCGAGCAGTTCGGCCACGTGGCGGTCGCGCAGCGCCAGTGGGCGGCGCTCAGCCCGCTCGCCCAGATGCGCGACCCGATCAGCCTCGACGACCACCAGTCCTCCCGGTGGATCGCCGAGCCGCTGCACCTGCTGGACTGCTGCCTGGTCAGCAACGGCGGCGTCGCGGTGATCGTGACGTCGGCCGAGCGCGCCGCCAGCCTGGCGCAGCCGCCGGTGCACCTGCTGGGCTGGGCGCAGGCCCACCCCGGCCGCTCCAGGGAGACCTTCGGCCTTGTCTCGGGCGCGGCGACGGCCGGCCCGGAGGCGCTGGCCATGGCGGGCGTCGGGATCACCGACGTCGACGTCGCCGAGCTCTACGACTGCTACACGTACACCGTCGTGATCACCCTGGAGGACTACGGCTTCTGCGCCAAGGGCGAGGGCGGCCCGTTCGCGGCCAGCGGCGTGCTCGGGCCCGGCGGCAAGCTGGCGCTCAACACCGGCGGCGGCGAGCTGTCCGGATACTACCTGTGGGGCATGACGCCGCTGTCCGAAGCCGTGATCCAGGCACGCGGCCAGGCAGGCGACCGCCAGGTCGGGCGGCACGACGTGGTGCTCGTCAGCGGCAACGGCGGAGTCCTCGACCACCACGCCACCCTCGTGCTCGGCACGGCCGCGGCCGCATGAGCGGCGCAGGAAGGAGCTGAGCCCGATGGCAGCAACCGCCGTGCGGCGTGACGCCGCCACAGCGGAGTTCTTCGACGGCACCGCCCGCGGGCAGTTTCTGCTGCGGCACTGCACGGACTGCGGGGGGCTGGCCGAGCCCGACGCAGCGCGCTGCCCGAACTGCGAGTCGCAGCAGCTTGGCTGGCAGCCCGCCGCGGGCGGTGCGACGGTCGTCAGCTGGGCCGTGGTGCACCACCGCGGCTCCGACGGCGAGGCCCCGAAGCCCTCCGTGGTCGTCATCGCCGAGTTCGACGAGGGGCCGTTCTGGTGGGCCGAGGTGCTCGACGCGGATCCGGCGCAGTTGGCAGCCGGGCAGCGGCTGCGGCTCACCTTCGAGCAGGTGCCGGACCATGAAACGGTCCCGGCCTTCCTGCTCGCCTGACGGGCCGGGCCGATGGCGTTCCTCGACCGCTACCGGGTGCTCGACCTCACCGACGAGCGCGGCCTGCTGGCCGGCCGGATCCTGAGCGACCTCGGCGCCGATGTCGTCGCGGTCGAGCCGCCCGGTGGCTCGACCGCGCGTGGATGCGGCCCGTTCCGGGAGGCCGGCGGCGAAAAGCGGTCGCTGCTGTGGGACACCTACGCCGCGGGGAAGCGCGGCGTCACCGCCGACATCGGCGCCGAGGACGGCCGGGCGCTGGTCCGCGGGCTCGCGGCGAGCGCCGACTTCCTCATCGAGTCCGCGCCGCCCGGCCGGATGGCGCAGGCCGGCCTGGACTGGCCGCAGCTGCGCGAAGAGAACCCGGCCCTGATCTACGTCTCCATCACCCCGTTCGGCCGCACCGGGCCGAAGGCGGACTACGCCGCCACCGATCTCATCTGCTGGGCGGCCGGCGGCCCGCTGGACCCGCACCGGGACGAGGTGCGCGGGCCGGTGCGCATCTCGCTGCCCCAGGCCTTCCTGCACGCCTCGGCCGACGCGGCCGCCGGGGCGCTCATCGCGCATCACGCACGGCTGCGGACCGGCCGCGGGCAGCACGTCGACGTGTCCGCGCAGGCCAGCCTCGGCATCGCGACCCTCGGCCGGGTGCTCGCCCACGCGGTCGGCGACGAGCGGCCCGAGTGGGACAGGCCCGTCAGGCGGATCGACCAGTCCGGCAGCGGCTCCGGGACCCGGCCGACGCTGAAGAAGTGGGACTGCAAGGACGGGCTGGCCGAGCTGCACCTGGGCGTCGGCCCGGCGACCGGCGGCTTCACCAACTCCCTGTTCGGGTGGCTCGCCGACGAGGGCGAGCCGGTCGCGGGGTTCGCCAGCCTGGACTGGCGCCAGATGCCCGCCCTGGTCAAGGCCGGGACGTTCACGGACGCCGACATGGACGACGCCAGGCAGATCATCGCGGCCTTCCTGAAGCGCAAGACCAAGGCAGAGATCCTCGAGGCCGCGGTCGGCCGCAAGCTGCTGTGCGTGCCGATCTACGACACGTCCGACGTGGCGGGCAGCGCCCAGCTGCAGGCCCGCGGCTACTGGGCCGAGGTCGGCGACGGGCCGCGGCGGACCACGCTGCCCGGCCGGCTCGCCACGACGTCCGTGCACGC
>JASHQP010000273.1 GCA_030039095.1 Streptosporangiaceae bacterium | reverse complement strand
CTCTGGCCGCGGCTACGCCGCGCACCGGCTGCTCGCCAGGCTGCGGCTGCCAAGACCGCTGACGATCGGGTTCGCTGCGCCGTTCGCCCGGCCCTCACGCGCCGCGTTCATGCTGGTCGTCGTGCTGCTCGGGACGAGCGCCGTCATCGGGACCGCTGGCCTCGGCGGATCGCTGACCCGGGTCGTGTACGGGCTGTCGCTGGCCGGGACCGAGCAGGTGCGCGTCTCGTACCTCGGCGGCTCACCGTCCAGGCTGCCCCGTCCCGGCGGGGGCCACGGCCCGGGGGTGGGCCCCGGGGCGGGAGCCAGCGGGCCGCCCGTTGGGCAGCCCATGGACGCCGGCGCGCGGCGGGTCGTCGCTGCGGCGCTGCGCGCGCAGCCGGGCACGCAGCACTACGTGGCCGAGGCAGACGAGCAGGCAACCGTGTACGGCGTGTCCGGGCCGATCCCGGTGACCGCGTACCTGGGCAGCGCGGGCTGGACCGGTTACGGCATGATCAGCGGGCGCTGGTACAGCGGCCCGGGCCAGGTGGACGTGCCCGCCTACTTCCTGGCGGTGACCGGCAAGGCGATCGGGGACACGGTCACGATGACGTTCGCCGGCCGGCGGATCCCGGTGCGGATCGCGGGCGAGATCTTCGACAACCAGAACAATGGGCTGGCGATGGTCACCGGCTGGCAGACGCTGGCCAGCGCCGACCCCGGCCTCGCGGCGGGCGTGTACGACGTCGGCCTGCGCCCGGGCACGTCACCGCCGGCCTACGCACGGCAGGTCCAGGCCGCGCTCGGCCAGGGGTACGTGGCGGGTGTGAACAGCAACAACAAGGGCCTGCCGCTGGTGCTCGGGCTGATCGGCAGCCTGGCGCTGCTGCTGGCGATCGCGGCCGGGCTCGGCGTGCTGGCCGCCGTCGTGCTGCAGACCAGGGAGCGCGCGTACCAGACGGGCGTCTTCCGGGCGGTCGGGATGACGCCGCGGCAGGCGATCGCGATGGTGGTCTGCTCGGTCGCCGGGATCGGCCTGGTGGCCGGGCTGATCGCGATCCCGGCCGGGATCGCGCTGGTCCGGTCCCTGGTGCCGGTCATGGGGGCCGCGGCAGGGACCGGCATGCCGCCCAGTTACCTGGACGTGTACAGCGCCACGGAACTCGCCGCGCTGGCGCTCGCCGGGGTCGTGATCGCGGTCGCCGGGGCGCTGCTCCCCGCCACCTGGGCCGCCCGCGCCACCACCGCGTCCGTGCTCCGCGCCGAGTGAGGCGCTACTGGCGGGCCAGGTTGGGGGCGCCGTCGCGGAGGACGAATTTCTGGATCTTGCCGGTGGCGGTCTTTGGCAGCTCGGTCACGAACGTGACGCCGTGGGGGGCCTTGAAGTGCGCCAGGCGGTCCCTGGTGAACGCGATCAGCTCCGCGTCGGTCGCGCCGGCCCCCTCGCGCAGCACCACGAACGCGTAGGGCGCCTCACCCCACTTCTCGTGCGGCAGGCCGACGATCGCGACCTCCTGGACCGCCGGGTGGCGCAGCAGCGTCCCCTCCACCTCGACCGAGGAGATGTTCTCGCCGCCGCTGATGATCACGTCCTTGATCCGGTCGCGGATCTCCGCGTAGCCGTCGGGGTGCACGACGGCCGCGTCGCCGGTGTGGAACCAGCCGTCGCCCATCGCCCGCTTCGTCGCCTCCGGGTCGTTGTAGTAGCCGTCCATCACCACGTTCCCGCGGACGACGATCTCGCCGAGTTCGCTGCCGTCGGGCGTCACCTCACGGCCATCGGGGTCGACCACGCAGAGTTCCCCGGAGGTGATCAGCTCGACACCCTGGCGTGCCTTCACCACCGCCCGGTCGGCGGGGGACAGGCTGGCGTGCTCCGGCAGCGGCGCGCACACCGTGATGAACGGGGCGGTCTCGGTGAGCCCGTAGACGTGCGTGACCTCCCAGCCGAACTCGCCCTCCAGCCGCTCGATCGTGGCGGCGGCGGGCGGCGCGCCAGCGGTGACCACGTGCACCCCCGGCGGGACCTCTCCGCGCACCTCTGCCGGGGCGTTCGCCAGCGAGATCAGCACCGTCGGCGCCGCGCTCAGCCAGGTCACGTGCTCGTCTCTGATCAGCCGGAACACCTCGGCCGGCTCGACCCTTGGCAGGCAGATGTGCGTTGCGCCCGCCGCGGTGACCGTCCACGTGTAGGTCCAGCCGTTCGCGTGAAACATCGGCAGCGTCCACAGGTAACGCGCGCCGACCGCGATCGGCAGGTGCAGCAGCGTGCCGATCGTGTTCATCGCGGCGTTCCGGTGCGTGATCATGACGCCCTTGGGGCGCGCTGTGGTGCCGCTGGTGTAGTTGATCGTGAGGAGGTCCCGCTCGCCGATCTCCGGCCGGGCGAACCCGGGGCTCGCAGCCGCGATCGCGGCCTCGTAGCCGAGCCAGCCGTCCCGCGCCCCGCGCAGCGCCACGAAGTGCGCGACGTCCGGCATCTGGTCGCGGACGCCGTCCACCGTGTCCAGGTAGTCCTGGTCCACACAGACCACGCTGGTGCCGGAGTGGTTAACGATGTAGACGAAGTCGTCAGCGGTCAGCCGGTAGTTGACCGGCACCAGCACCGCACCGATCTGCGGCACCGCGTAGAAGGCCTCCAGCTGCGCGTGGGTGTTCGGGGCGATGGTCGCCACCCGGTCTCCCTGCCGGACGCCGAGCCTCTGCAGCGCCGACGACCACCGGTCGCACCGGCCGAAGAACTGCTCGTAGGTCATGCGCAAGTCTCCGTCGACAACCGCCTCCCTCGAGCCGTGCAGCCGGCGGGTGCGGCGGGCGAAGTCGACGGGCGTCAGGGGTGTTTCCACGGATACCTCCACTGGCCTCGCGGAGCGGCGGGACACCCCGCCCGGCCGAACGCTACTTGCGTTACCGATAGTTTCACGAAATGCCGGGTCAGGGCCCGTGCGGGTCAGGGTCAGGGCGGGTCACGCCCGGCGAACTACGGCAGGATGCTGTGCATGAGGGACTGGGTAGGCTGGCACGCCGGGTACGACGACCAGTCTTCGCCGCTGAGCACCCGTCTGCGGCAGGTCAGGCTCCGTCTGTCCGAGGCCATCGACCGGGCATCCCCGGGACCGGTGCGCCTGGTCAGCCTGTGCGCAGGGCAGGGTCACGACGTCATCGGGGTGCTGCCCCGCCACCCGCGTCGTGACGACGTCCACGGCGTCCTCATAGAGCGGGACCTGCGCAACGTCGACCTTGCTGGCCGCGCGGCGGCACAGGCCGGCCTGTCCCAGCTCGAGGTGCGCGAGGCCGACGCGAGCCTGGTGGCCTGTTTCGCCGACGCGCTGCCGGCCGACGTGCTGTTGCTGTGCGGCATTTTCGGCAACGTCAGCGACGAGGACGTCAAGTACACGATCGAGGCGTCGGCCGCGATGTGCGCCCCGGGCGCAACCGTGATCTGGACCAGGCACCGCCAGCCGCCCGACCTGACGCCGCAGATACGGGCCTGGTTCGCGGCGAGCGGCTTCGATGAGCTTGCCTTCGACGTGCTGGACACCGACAGGCTGATGAGCGTGGGGGCGAATCGCCTGAGCCGCCCCGCGACCGCCGGGCCGCCCGGTCGCCCGCTGTTCAGCTTCCGCCCGTAAGCCAGTCATTCCTGCGACGTGAGCGTGGCGGCTTGCCCGTCGGCTCGCGGGGCGAGTGCCAGCGCCGGCCTTTACCGCGTGGGACCGCGCCCTGTCGCGCATGTCCGGGCTGTGCCGCCGATTTCGGGTTTAGGTTGGTGGATGTGCGTATGCTGTCGCCCGGGCATCCGGTCCGGGTCGTGCTTGCCGTTGTGACCGCCCTGCTGGTGTCGGGTGCCGCCGTTTTCCTGGCCCGCGCCAGCGGTACGCATCCGCGCGTGGCCGCCGAGGTCCATCCGGCCGCCCAGGCCAGCTCGGTCGAGCAGGGCGCCTCGATCACGAGGGGCGCGTCGGTCACGCGGAAGGCCCCGGTCGCGCGGGCCGCTTCCCGGACGCGGGCCGGCGCGGGAGCGCGGACCTTCTCGGCCAGGCAGGCCGTCTCGGCCGCGCAGGCTGCGCTCGCCGTGGCGGGCGGCTCCTCGCAGGTGATGGGTGCCGCCCTGGCCAACGCCGCCACCGGCAAGGTCTTGTGGGGCGTTGCCCCGAACACCGAGCGGCCGATCGGCAGCATCGTGAAGGTGATGACGGCCCTGGTGGTGATCCAGGCGGGCGATCTGAACAGAGAGATCACGGTGCCCCGGTCGGTCATCGCGTACCTGGACAGCCAGGACGGGCCGAGCACCGCGGGCCTGATCGTCGGCGACCGGCTGACCACACTGGAGCTGCTCGAGGCCCTGTTGCTGCCGTCGGGCTGCGACGCCGCCTACACCCTGGCGCAGGCATACGGTCCCGGGATCGGCGCGTTCATCGACAAGATGAACGCCGAAGCGCAACGGCTGGGCCTGACCGGCACGCACTTCTCGAACTTCGACGGCATGCCCTGGCCGAGCGAGTACTCCACCTGGTCGACCCCAGCGAACTTGATCACACTTGGCCGCTACGCGATGAGCTACCCGGTCTTCGCCTCGATCGTCGGGCAGGCCAGCTACTCGCTCCCGGCCGGCGACGGCCACCACAGCTACTCCTGGCAGAACACCAACCCGCTGATCGGCGCCTACCCCGGAGCGGCCGGAATCAAGACCGGTGACACCCAGGCGGCCGGCAACTGCCTGCTCTTCGAGGCGACGCGCGGCGGCCTGACCCTGATCGGGGTGTCGCTGGGCACCCCGGGCGACGACATCACCGCCACCGGCCCGGTCGCCACCCGGATCCTGAACTGGGGCTTCAGCAACTTCTGAGCGCTAGAAGAGCGCGGCTGATCGCGCTCGGCGCGCGGCGGATGGAGTGGCAGTACCCCGACGGCGCCAACTTCGTGGTGCTCGCGTTCTGCCCAGCCCTCGAATGCGCGGGGTGGGACCGGGAGCACGCTGCTGGAGGCGACGATCAGCTTGCGCACGCGGTGCGGCACGGCCAGGGCCAGCCGCTGGGCGAGCAGACCTCCGTAGGAGAAACCCAGGACGTCGGCGCCGGCGACTGCCCGGGCTCAGGCTGGCAGGAGGCCGATCGCCGCCTTGGCCTGACGCACCTTCTCCCGGCCCAGCTCGCTCGCCCGGGCGGCGCCGGCCCGGAGCACCGACCGGATGTGGTCAGGATCGCCGGACAGTTCGGTGTAGCGATCCCGGACCGGCGCCAGCGTCGCCACCACCGCGTCGGCGACCGCGTTCTTCAGGTCCCCGTACCGGCCGAACTGGCCGCTCAGCCCCTCGGGTTCCTGGCCGGTGCACGCGGCCAGGATGGCCATCAGGTTCGACACCCCGGGCTTCCTCGCGGGGTCGTAGATCACCTCGCCGTCGGTGTCGGTGACCGCCCGCATCACCTTGCGCCGCAGCACCTCGGGCGCATCGAGCAGGCGCAGGGAGCCCGCGGCCGACGACGCCGACTTGCTCATCTTGCTCGAGGGGTCGGTGAGGTCCATGATCCGGGGGGCGACCGGCGGGTTGACCGCCTTCGGCAGCGTGAAGGTCTGCCCGTAGCGGCTGTTGAACCGGGCCGCCACGTCCCGCGCCAGCTCCACGTGCTGGCTCTGGTCCTCGCCGACCGGTACCTCGTCGGTGTCGTAGAGCAGGATGTCGGACGCCATCAGGACCGGGTAGGTCAGCAGCGAGACCCGAACCTGCTCCTGGCGGCGGGACTTTTCCTTGAACTGGATCATGCGCTGGGCCTCGCCGTAGCCCGTGGCGCACTCCAGGAGGTAGTGCAGCTCGGAGTGCTCGGGGACGTGTGACTGGACCATGAACAGGCTCGCGTCAGGATCGGCGCCGGCGGCCAGCAGCAGCGTGGCGAACTCCAGCGTCCGCCGGCGCACGTCGCCGGGCTGATGGTCGAGCGTCAGCGCGTGCAGATCGGAGACGAACACCACGGTGTCCGCGATCGCCTGCTCGGCCACGATCGGCTGGATAGCGCCGATGTAGTTGCCCAGGTGGAGTTCCCCCGACGGGGTGAAGCCGGTAAGTCGCCGTGACATGGGTCTTGCTCCTCTGTCTCAGGCGGCAGCCCGGGCCTGGCCACGTGGCCGGGTCGAAGGCAAAACAAAACGGCCGCCCCGGTCCGTGAAGCCCGGGCAGCCGCGTGTCGATGTGCGCGAATGGACGGTGCCGCCCGGTCAGGGGCGCCACCAGCCGCAGTAGTCGTACGTCATCCGCACCCGCTCATAGTACGTCCACCTGCGCGGGTCACGCAGCGCGGCGCTTCGCGCGGGACAGGCGCACGCTCAGGCAGATGACCACCACGATCAGCAGGACCGCGATCGTTCCGGGCACCATCGTGCCGACCCAGTCGAAGCCCGGGTTCGGGGGGAACCCGGGGACGTGCAGGCCCTGCTGGGCCATTATCTGCCGGGCGATCTGGCGCTGCTGAGGGCCTATGCCGGGCCGGAAGGCGGCGGCAAGGGACGAGAGCGCGAAGACGAGGGCGGCGGCGGAGGACGCGCCGATCGCGATCCGGGTGGCGCGGGCTCGCTGGGCTCGCTCCTCGGCCGATGCACGCGCCCTGAGGACGTCATCGAGTGGCAGGTCGGCGAGCAGGCCGGTCAGCTCGCTCCCGGTGCGGGCGCTCAGGGCCTCCCCGGATCGCTCGCCGAATTCGTCTGCCGTGAGCCGGCCGGCCTTGAATGCCTCGCTCAGCTCGTGCACGGCGCGGTCGCGATCGGCGTCGGATACCCGCAGGTCGCCAGAGGGGTAGTTCCAGCCAGCTCTCTCCATCATCCGCACTCCTTCGGCGCGCACTTCCAGCCTAACCCTCCGGTGAACTTGCGCGGCCGGGCGGTCGGGCACCGGGCCGGGGCCGGCGCGCTGTTGCGCGCATCAACTCATTACTATACCGTACTAGCCAACTAGATAAATCGCTGATGGCTGGGCTGGGAGCGCTGATGATCGAGTTCCACCTGAACAACAGGTCGGGCGTGGCGCCGTACCTGCAGCTGATCCGGCAGGTGCGGCAGGCGCTGCGGCTGGGCTTGCTGCGGCAGGGCGATCAGCTGCCGACGGTCAAGGACGTGGCCGGCTCGCTGGCCATCAACCCCAACACGGTGCTCAAGGCCTACCGGCTGCTGGAGTACGAGGGCCTGGCGGCCGCCAAGCCGGGCGTCGGCACGTTCGTCACGAAGACCATCAGCGACGAATCGGTCGCCGCGAATCGGCGGCTCGGCATGGAGCTGTCGGCGTGGATCGGCCGGGCACAGCAGGCGGGCCTGGACTTCGAAGACATGGAGGCGCTGTTTCAGCGCGCCGCCCGGGGCGCCGCACAGGAGGAAGCAGTATGAGCAGCGCGACCGCGGCGATTGAGGCGCGCGGCGCCGGCAAGCGGTACGGGCACCGCTGGGCACTGGCCGACTGCACGCTGGCGATCCCGGCCGGGCACGTGGCCGGGCTCGTGGGCCCGAACGGGGCGGGCAAGACCACCTTGATCAGCCTTGCCACCGGCATGCTGGCCCCGACCACCGGCACGATCGAGGTGCTCGGCGGCCAGCCGGCCAGCGATCCCGGTCAGCTCGCCCGCGTCGGCTACGTCGCGCAGGACACCCCGACCTACGCCGGGCTGAGCGTGGCCGATCACCTGCGGCTCGGCGCGCACCTGAACCCGCGCTGGGACGCCGGGCTCGCCCGGGACCGGATCGAGCAGCTCGGCCTGGAGCCAAACCAGAAGGCGGGCAGGCTGTCCGGCGGCCAGCGGGCCCAGCTCGCGCTCACGCTCGCGCTCGCCAAGCGCCCCGAGCTGCTGATCCTCGACGAACCGATCGCCAGCCTGGACCCGGTGGCCCGGCGCGAGTTCCTGCAGACCCTGATGCGCGTGACGGCTGAGCAGGAGCTCAGCGTGGTGATGTCATCGCATCTGGTCGCCGATCTTGAACGCGTCGCGGACTACCTGGTCGTGCTCGTCGACTCGAGGGTGCGGGTCACCGGCGAGGTGGACGACCTGCTCGCCACCCACCACCTGCTGACCGGCCCGCGCCGTCGCGCCGCCAGCCTGCCGGCCGGCCAGCGGGTCATCACGGAGAGCCACACCGGCCGGCAGAGCACGTTCCTTGTGCGCAGCAGCGAGCCGGTCAGCGACCCGGCCTGGACGGTCGAAGAGGTAAGCCTGGAGGACCTGGTGCTCTCCTACATGGGCCACGCCGCCGGGTCGCCGCAGGGCCAGCGGCTGGAGGTGAGCAAATGATCTGGCTGACCTGGCGCCAGTTCCGCCCGCAGGCCATCACCGCAGCCGGCGGGATGATCGTCGTCGCGATCGTGCTGGCGGCGACCAGGGTGGGCCTCACCAGTGCGTACACCGCCGCTGGCCTGTCCGCCTGCCACGCGCACTGCGCCGCGGTCGCGAGCATCTTCCTCGACAGGATCGGCGGCTTCGACAAGTTCCTGGACTTCGGCACCGTCTTGCTGCTCCTCGTGGCGCCCGCGCTGATGGGCCTGTTCTGGGGCGCGCCGCTGATCGCCCGCGAGATCGCGGACGGCACGCACCGGATCGCCTGGAACCAGAGCGTCACGCGCACCCGCTGGACCATCGTCAAGCTCGGCCTGATCGGCCTCACCGCGATCGCGACGACGGGCCTGCTCAGCCTGATCGTGACCTGGTGGGCCAGCCCGATCGACGCGGCGTCGCTCGCCGGCGGGTCTGCGCAGGCCGCGACCGGAGGGAACGGGGTACACGTCACCTTCACCGGCTTCGCGGAGGCCCGGCTCGACCCGGTCATCTTCGATGCGCGGGGGGTGGCGCCGCTCGGCTACGCGGCGCTCGCCTTCGCGCTCGGCGTGACCGTGGGTCTGCTGCTGCGCCGGACCCTGCCCGCGATGGCCGTGACGCTGGTCGCGTTCGTGGCGATCCAGGTCGTGATGCCGAACTTCGTCCGGCCGCACCTGCTCCCGCCCGCCCACGTGACGGTGCCGATGAGCGTCCAGCACGACCAGATCAGCACTGACGCGGGCACCGGGCTGAGCACGATCCAGCTCGCCGGGTCTTTCAGCAAGCCGGGGGCCTGGGTCCTGTCGGACACGGTCATCACGCGGTCGGGCGCGCCGGCATCGGGCGTGGTGGTGACGCCGGCGGGCCCGGTGCTCACGCCGCCGCCCAAGGCGTGCCTGCCCACGCCCGGGTTCGGCATCAACGGCGCCGGGTGCAGGAACGCGCTGCAAGCCCTGCACCTGCGCCAGAGCGTCACGTACCAGCCGGCCAGCCGGTTCTGGCCGCTGCAGTGGATCGAAACCGGCATCTACCTGCTGCTGGCCGCCGGGCTTGGCGGCGTCTGCGTGTGGCAGGTCCGGCGCAGGCGCACGCCATGACCCGCCGCGCTACCGGATGGCGAAGGTCACCAGGGAACGGGCGGGCAGGGTGGCCGTGAGCGTTCCGCCGGTCACCGGGACCACCGGCTGGGCCGCGGTGTCGCTGGAGGAGTCGGTCAGATACGGCGTGGCCAGGGCCGCGTTGCGGATGCCGAGATGGCGCAGCGCGAACGAGACAGTGTCCGCGCTGGTGCCGGTGTTCAGGACCACGATCGCGACCGAGCCGTCCGCGTTGCGGAACGCGGTCAGGTCGAGGTTGCCGTCAGCGGTGGTGGCGCCGATGCGGACCGCTCCCGGACGGACGAAGCGGCTGTAGTTCGCGAACGCCCAGAGCCGCGCAGACGCGGTGACCGTGGACCCGTTGATCTGCACCAGGCTCTCGTTGTCGCCGTTGAACGTCGGCGTGCTCGTGCCCCACCAGTACAGGAACGCTCCAAGGTTGGCCTGCGTCAGCCCGGCGTAGATGTTCTGCGCCCAGCTCAGGCCCGAAGCGGTGGTCCCGTCGTCCCAGGCCGGATCCCAGGACTGGAACGTGGACCACTCGGTCTCCCAGACCGGCTTGTCCCAGCCGGGCAGCGGTGAAGCCGGGGCTTCGGTGTAGCCGTGGCTGGTGAACAGCCGGACGTAGGCGCTCGCCACCGGGTCGGCCTCGATCGCCGCGGCGTACTGCGCCGCGTAGTCCCAGCCCTCGGCGGCGCAGCACTCCAGCCTGGTGGGCAGTCCCGACCGGGCCAGTGCCGGGCCGAGCACGTCGGCGAAGTTCGCCGTCTGTGCCGGGCTCATCACCATGCCGTCGTAGTCCGGGGCGAGGTTGGCCTCGTTCTCGAAGCCGATATAGCTCAGCGGGATCCCGGCCTGCGCGTAGTCCCTGGCGTACTGGACCAGGAAGCTGGCGTACGCCTGGCGCCAGTCGCCGCTGGTGCAGGTGGCGCCCGGCACGCCGCAGAGGGTGCCCCCGTTGGAGGTCGAGTCGTTGGTCTTCATGTACGCGGGAGCGGTCCACGCGTCGGCGAAGATGTCGCGGACCCCGTAGTCGGCCTCGAGCGTTCGCGACAGCCACAGCTGCCCCATGTCATTGCCGATCGACTGCAGCGACACGTAGGACGGCGGAGCCGACGGGCTCGCGGGCGCGGTCGGCTCGATCGTGCTGCCCGGGTCGGCGCCGACCTCGTTGCGCAGGATCGTGAGCCCGGCGCCGGTCGTGGGGCTGTACAGCAGGTTCAGCACCTGCTGCTGCACCGCGGCGGGCGCATCCTCGATGATCGAGGCCTGGCCGAAGGCCTCGGAGGACCCGAATCCGGCGATCCGCTGGTAGTGCACGGCCCCGTCGATCGTCGCCGCCGAGGCGGCGAGGGCCGGGCCGGCGGGCGCGGTCAGGGTAAGAGCGCCTGCCGCGAGCACAACCGCGGCCGCAGCCAGCGGCCTGCGGGCGGCAAGCCTGGTCAGTTTCTGCATCTCTGGCTCCTTTGCGATGGGTGGTGGGCACGGGCTCCCTTTGCGATCGCGGTGGGTAACCGGGTCTGTGTGGTGCGGGACGGGTAGGCGTCGAGGCGGCCGCACATGCCGTACGCGTGCTCGGCCCGGGGGCCGAGCACCGTCAGCCGGCCCTCGCGGAGGTGGTCGTGTCTGCCGCTGGCGAGCAGGCCGATCTGGTTGCCGGTCTGGATCGCCGCGGCGAACGGCCCGGCCTCCCAGACCTCGCGCCAGGCCCGGGCCTGGCCGCGGACCAGCGCCGCCGCGGACGCGTAGAAGTCATCGAGCGCCCGGGGACCTTCCGCGGCGACCCGCTCGCGAAGCTGGATGAATCCCGCTACGGCGAGGTCCTTGCGGCGCCGGGCGGCCGTGGCGGTGGGCGTTGCGGCGGCGGCCGGCCCGGGCAGGGACGCAGCCGCCCGGTAGGCGCGCGGGTCGGCGAGGTGCGCGGGCGGGAACGTGAGCACGCTGTCGCCGGCTTCGGGCAGCCCGCCGTTCTGCATCACCACGAGGATCTGCAGGCCGCCGTCGTTGATCAGGCGGTGGATCACGCCGGGGGAGAACCAGGCCACGGTCAGCGGGGAAAGCGTCGTCTCCGCGTACCCGTCGGCGCCCAGCGTCTGCAGCCGCCCGCGGCCGCCGACCACCACGTACCCCTCGGTGCAGGCAAGATGCACGTGCGCGGAGCCGCCGGGCAGGCCGTCCGGCCCCGGCCAGTCATAGACGGCCAGCAGCGAGACCGCGGTCCCGCCGGGAAACAGCCGGGCCAGGTCCGGAACCCCGGGGCCGGGCTCGGCGGCGTGGCCGGGCAGGCCGGCGGGGCCGGGCTGGGTGGCGGGGC